>QNBT01000074.1 GCA_003644205.1 Planctomycetota bacterium
AAATCGGGGCCGATGAGACTGTTGCCGCATTTTATGTTATTGCCGAGGTCGGGCAGGGCACGCTCTTTATGAAAGAGGACAAGCTGCGCCTCGCCCTCAAGGACCTTTAACAGGAGCGACAGCTTCGTTACCTCGACGGCCTGAGAATCTATATCGACGCCGAAGATATTGTTTAAGAGTATGCGTTTTCTCTCGGAAATGGTAAGTCGGTATTCGCCTTTATCTGTTTGATAGAGTCTTGGATTTCGGCCTTTTGTGTATTTATCGGGCTCATTCTCGGTGTAGTATTTTAGGTGCCAGTCGAGCAGATATTGATAAGCCGCTATTAGAAAAGAGCCTGAGCCGCAGGCAGGGTCAAGGATTTTGATTTTGTTCACAGCGAGCGGCGTTTTCTTTTCGAGCAATTTGCCGACGGTGTTTTTTACAATGTAATCGACAATATATGCAGGCGTATAATAAACTCCGCCCGCCTTTTTTACTTCGGGCTTATATTCTATCCTTGCATGGTGTCCTTTGGTCAGTGTAATGACTTTACCCAAAAACTGTTCATATATCTGGCCCAAGATTTCGGCAGGCAGGACTGCGAATTCGTAGGGGCTGTCAGGATAATACAACGACTTTATAATGTCTTTGAGGGGTTTATCGTCTATTGTAAGTACCGGCGTAAGGTCGTCCGGCTCATCCCGGTCAGGCTCTTTATGAAAGTGGAACAGGCCCGAATTATAGCGGTCATCCGCCTTTTCAAAAAGTCTGAAGAGCCGTTTATATGTATCGGCACCTGACGTTGCGGCAAGCAGCTCACCGTAACGTTCAATACCCCGGTCCTCTGCAATGCGCAGGAATATAATCCGGTCGATTGTGCGCTGTACAGCAAAATTCAACTGGCGATTGGTAAGCGAAGGGTTTCGCAATGCGATGTTGCGGGCGATGATGTCCCGCCATTTCTCAATTTCAGCAAGAAAAGCAACATCGACTTCGGCTGTTCCCTTTTTGCGTCTGGCTGATTCGGCATATTTATCAAACGAGCCTTTGAGTATAGCCTCTTTTGAAAAGACAGAAGCTATCTCATCCCATCGGTCTGCATATTCGGTGTATTTCATGTATTTGACCCGGGCGGCCGACGCAAGATCCGCTTTTACAGGCCGTACACGGCAGTCATATACGGCGAACTCCTCAAAATCAGTCAGGATGGAAAGAGGCAGCTTTGCAGACCATGCATAACGCCGCAACTGAAAGGCCGGGCTGACGTCTTGTCTGATATTAACAGATGGTCTTTTGGTCTCAACGAAGAATTTGCGTGTCCCGCCGATGCGGAAACAATAGTCGGGGGCTTTTGTGGCCGAGCCGATTCTAATAGAGTCTTCATGTATAACATCCTTGTATGCCTCGGCGAGGCCGGCGGTGTTGTTCACGTCCCAGCCAAGGGCCATGAAGAACGGGTCAACAAACTCGTGCCGCAATTGAGTTTCATTATATTTGTGGTCTTTGTAGGCTTCGATATTGCTATCGAAGCCTTCTATCAGTCTTGCGACCTGTTCGGGAACACCCATTCTATCTTCGCCCTTTCATCGTCAATAACAATGGCTATTGTACGAATTGAGCGCACAAGAGCAAGGAATATTACGGATTTCGATGTAAAGTACAGCTTTTCTTGTCGTATCCCCTTGCTGCGGGTACAATGTCATCCAATAAGGGCTTTGTGCGATGGATCAGATTACAACACTAAAAAAACAGCTCGGCTTGCCGGACGTCTTTTGCGTCGCCGCCGGTGCTATGGTAAGTTCCGGCCTGTTTGTACTTCCCGCCCTCGCTTATGCAAAAGCCGGCCCCGCCGTCATATTGTCCTATCTTTTAGCCTCGCTTCTGGTAATACCGAGCGTCCTCAGCAAGGCCGAGCTTGCCACCGCCATGCCCCGGGCAGGCGGTACATATTTCTACGTCGAAAGAAGCCTCGGCCCTGTTTTCGGCCTGTTCGGGGGCCTGGCAGGCTGGTTCTCACTGGCCTTAAAAAGCGCCTTCGCTATCGTCGGAATGGCCATCCTCATTGAAGTCGTCCTGCAAACAGCCTTTCCCACCCAGTTCAGTCAGTGGCACATAAAGGCAATCGCCACCGTTTGCTGCATCGGCTTCTGCGCCCTCAATATCGTAAGTGTCAAGCACACAAGCAAATTTCAAGTCATCCTCGTCGTTGTACTGCTGGCCATATTAGCCGGCTTCGTTTTCTTGGGTGCCTCAGCCGTCGAGCCTGTAAGATATTCAAACTTCTTAGAAAAAGGCTCACTCGCTGTGCTCGCCACCGCAGGCCTGGTCTTCATCAGTTTCGGCGGCTTAACCAAGGTCGCAAGCATCGCCGAAGAGGTCAACAACCCCGGCCGAAATCTGCCCTTAGGCATGATTTTCGCATGGGCCGTCGTCTCACTGTTTTACGTTACCGTTATCGCCGTTACCGTCGGAGTCGTTGACGGTGCCGAACTCTCCGAAAGCTACGCCCCGATTTCGCTGGCGGCATCGAAGCTTGCCGGCACCGCAGGCTTTGCGGTCCTGAGCCTGGCAGCCATCGCCGCCTTTATAACCACCGCAAACGGCGGCATACTCGCCGCCTCACGCTGCCCCATGGCGATGAGCAGAGACCGACTCCTGCCCGCTTTCCTGGCACGCATCAGCACCCGATTCAAGACCCCTCACATCAGCATCGGCCTTACGGGCGGATTCATGATTATCGCCATCATCTTCCTCGATATCGAATCATTAGTTAAAACCGCCTCAACACTGATGATAATACTCTTCATCCTCGCAAACGCCAGCGTCATCATAATGCGCGAAAGCAAAATCCAGAGCTACCGACCACAGTTCAAATCCCCCATGTATCCCTACATACAAATCTTCGCTATCATCGCTTACGGAGCCCTCATAATCGACATGGGAAAAGTCCCCCTGCTGATTTGTGCCGTCTTTATCCTCGCCAGCGCCGCCTGGTACATCCTGTACGTCTCAAAGCGGGTCGCCCGGGCCTCAGCCGCCATGCACATCGTAACGCGAGTCACCGACAAACAGCTCGAATCAGTAACCCTTGAAGATGAGCTTCGGGATATCCTCATCGAGCGCGACCAGATAATCGAGGACAGATTCGACCAGCTCGTCAAAAAATGCGAAATCTTAGACATCAAGGGCAAACGCCAAGCCGACAAGGTATTCCGCAGGGCCGCCCGTATCCTTGCCGAAAGACTCGGCTCAGATGAATACGTCCTCTACGAAAAATTCCTCCACCGCGAGGCCGAAGGCTCAACCGTAATCCAGCCGGGCCTCGCAATTCCCCACATAATTGTCGAAGGCCAAAACAAATTCGACATCTTACTCGTTCGCGCGGTTGACGGCATCGCTTTTGCACATGCACCCGACCCCGTCAAAACGATATTCATCTTAGCCGGCAGCAAGGACGAAAGGAACTATCACCTCCGCGCCCTGATGGCCATCGCACAGATCGCCCAGGAACCCGACTTCGAAAAACGCTGGCTATCCGCCCCCGGCCCCCAACAACTCCGAAACATCCTCCTCCTGTCCCCAAGACAAAGGGATACGAAATAATCCCTCAAACTTCTGCCCTCTGACCTCTGTTGAGCGAAGCGAAATCCCGGCGCGCCGGGGACTTCGTAATAATACTTGACTTCTCGCAGAAACTGGATTAAGGTTCAGTTATGCGAAGAGATATAGTTCACGAGGGAGCAAGGCAGCTCACCTACGAGATCCGCGAGATCGTGGCGGTGGCTCACCGTCTGCAGGCCCTCGGAGTCGAAATCACGTGGGAAAATATCGGCGACCCGGTGCAGAAGGGCGAGCGGATACCGCAATGGATTAAGGATATTATGGTAAAACTCGTTTCTGAGGATACAACGTACGGCTACGTGGCGACCCAGGGCATACCCGATACGCGGCGGTTTCTGGCCGAGGAGGTGAATAAACGCGGCGGCTGCCGGGTAACGATGGATGACATCGTATTTTTCAACGGCCTGGGCGACGCGGTTGCCAAGATATTCGGCTTCCTCAGACGCGAAGCCCGCGTAATCGGGCCGTCACCGGCCTACTCGACCCACTCATCCGCAGAGGCCGCCCACTCAGGCTACGAGCATCTGACTTACGAACTGAACCCGGCGAAAAACTGGATGCCGGACCTTGACGACCTCGATAACAAAATCAAATACAACGATTCGATAGCCGGGATGCTGCTGATAAATCCGGACAATCCGACCGGAGCGGTCTATCCACGCCGGCTCCTCGAACAAATCGTCGATATCGCAAAACGCCACAAAGTCTTTATCATGTGCGACGAGATTTACACGCATATCGTGTACAACGGCGCCGAGACCGCGCATCTGAGCGAGGTCATCGGTGATGTGCCGGGCATAGCTCTTCGGGGCATATCAAAGGAACTGCCCTGGCCCGGCGCACGCTGCGGCTGGCTCGAAGTATTCAACCAGGACAAATACCCCGCATTCAGACAATACATCCAGAGCCTGATAAACGCCAAGATGCTCGAGGTGTGCTCGACCAGCCTGCCACAGTTTGCGATTCCCCTTATAATCGGCGATGTGAGGTATCTCGAACATCTCACCGCCCGAAGAGACATGTTCGAGGCCCGCGCCAACGAAGCGTGGGAGATACTGTCCAAGGTCGAAGGCACTATCGTTGTCAAGCCCCAGGGCGCGTTCTATATGACCGTCCTTTTTGCCGACGGCGTCCTGAATAACCGCCAGCACCTGCCGATTGCCGATTCCAAAGTCGCCAGGTTTATCACCGATAGCGTCCGCGATGTGCCGATTGACAAGCGGTTTGTGTATTACCTGTTGGGGGCTACCGGTGTTTGTGTCGTGCCGCTGACGGGTTTCTGCTGTGATAAGAAGGGCTTCCGCGTAACGCTGCTGGAGACCGACGACGAAAAACGCCGATGGACCTGGCACACTATCGCTGAAAATATTCAAAAATACCTCGCCTCCGCATAAATCGTTACGCGTATTGCGTGTTGCGTGAGGCGTGATGCGTATTGCGTATTGCGTAGGTCGAGATTCTTCGCTTCGACATTCGACTCCGTTCGGTTGCTCCCTTCGATTACACTCTCTTCGACCGCGCTTTTCTGCTTTGCTTAAATTGTTACTGGTACAGACCCCACGTAAAACACGGGGCTGATATGGAACGACCTTTGTCAAGTCCCAAGATTCAAATTATTTTTGTCTTTTCTTCATTTTTGGTTCAACTGCCAAAAATTTGGTCGAAGCAGCCGCTTTTATGCCGTTGGCATAAAGCGTTAAATCCAAAAGGGTTAAGATTAAAGCACAACAAATTCAACCAACTTTCCTGGATGAGAACCATATTTTCTAAATATCATCTGTTGCTTTGGCACAACAGAGACTAAATGACTATATTTACCAGTCGGGACTTGATTACGATGACCCGCTTAGGCTTTTTACCGGCCATTGCGGCGATAACTTTCTCGCTGCTCAAAGCCTTTTGTTTTATGTCTTCTTCGGTCGCATCAGCGGAAACGACTATTTTATCCCGTATCTTGCCCATTACCTGTACAGCCAATTCAACCTCCTTTTCCTTAGCCAACTCCGGGTCGAATTGAGGCCAGGGTTCATAGGCTAATGTTTTACTGTGGCCTAATTTGGCCCACAATTCCTCGGCAATGTGCGGTGCAAACGGCGCGAGGACAAGAATAAACTTTTCAACTACGGATTTGGGCCGGATGGGCAGTTTGCTCAGGTGATTTACGAAAATCATCATCTGGCTGATGGCCGTGTTGAACGCCAACTGCTCGATGTCGGAGCCGACTTTCTTTATTGTCTGATGCAACAGGCGAGCGGTCTGTTCATCAGCATCACTTTCTTGAACAGCTTCTGCAAGCCGGCCGCTGCTTTCATCAACGGTCATGCGCCATGTCTTGCCGAGGAAGCGGTGAACACCTTCAACCCCCTGCATATTCCACGGTTTTGTCGCCTCCAAAGGCCCCATAAACATCTCATAAAGGCGCATCGAATCGGCACCGTAATCGGCGATAACCTTGTCGGGATTGATAACATTTCCCCGCGACTTGCTCATCTTCTGGCTGTCTTGACCTAAGATCATTCCCTGATTGACAAGCTTTTGAAACGGCTCCGGCGTGCTTACATAGCCTAAATCATAGAGCAGCATGTGCCAGAAGCGGGCATAAAGCAGGTGCAGCACGGCGTGCTCGGCGCCACCAATATACAGATCAACGGGCATCCAGTAGTTCTCTTTTTGTATGTCGCAAATGCTGTCGTTATTTCTCGGGTCGGTATATCGAAGGTAATACCAGCAACTTCCCGCCCATTGAGGCATAGTGTTCGTTTCCCGTCGTCCCTTCGTTCCGTCGGGCAGCTTCACATCCAGCCACTCGCCGCTGTTTGCAAGAGGCGACTCACCTGTGCCGGATGGTTTATAGTTATCCACCTTCGGAAGCTCCAACGGAAGAGCATCTTCAGTAAGCGCCACAATCCGCCCGTCCCGTGTGTGTACGAGGGGGAAAGGCTCGCCCCAGTATCTTTGCCTGCTGAAAAGCCAGTCCCGCAGCTTATAATTTACCGCTTCGGCGCCCTGTTCTCTTTCCTCGAGCCAGTGTGTGATTTTCTGCTTGAACTCGGCGGTCCGAAGCCCGTTAAATTCACCCGAATTTATCGCGGTGCCGTCCCCGGCAAAGCAAAGCTGGCCGGCTCTAACCTTCTCGGCTTCGGCGGCATCGTCAGGCTCGACAACCGGAATAATCGGCAGTTCAAACTTCGTCGCAAATTCAAAGTCCCGCTCATCATGAGCAGGTACGGCCATTATCGCGCCGGTGCCGTAGCTGATTAACACATAGTCGCTTATCCATATAGGAATTTTTTCGCCGTTCACCGGATTGATTGCGTATGCCCCCGTCGGCTGGCCCGTTTTTTCTTTGGCAAGGTCGGTACGGTCCAGGTCGCTTTTACCGGCGGCAATCTTGCGGTACTCCTTAACCGCCTTTTTGCATTCATCAGTGGTTATGACGTCGGCCAGCGGATGTTCCGGCGCCATCACCATATATGTGGCCCCGAACAGTGTATCAGGCCGGGTAGTGAAAACGCGTATTGTCACATCATGTCCATCAACCCTGAAATCAACATCCGCCCCGATACTCTTGCCTATCCAGTCGGTTTGCAGTTTCTTTATCGATTCGGGCCAATCAAGCTCATCAAGACCTGCGAGCAACCTCTCGCAGTACTTCATAATCCTGAGCATCCACTGCCGCATAGGCTTTCTGATTACAGGATGGCCGCCGCGTTCGCTTACGCCGCCGACCACTTCCTCATTGGCCAGAACCGTCCCCAAAGCCGGACACCAGTTAACCGGGGCCTGAGCCTCGTATGCCAAACGCCGGCTGTTGATATATTCATACCTGTCTTTTTCGCTCAAACCCTCCGGGAGCGGCAACTGTTCTATCGGCTTTGCCTTCTGTTCGTCCTCGTCGAAGTAGCTGTTGAAAAACTTCAGGAAAATCCACTGTGTCCACCTGAAATAATCCGGGTCGGTCGTGGCGATTTCCCTGTCCCAATCGTAGCTGAAGCCCAGGCTCTTGATTTGCCGCCGCATGTTATCGATGTTTTTTTGTGTAGTTTGGGCCGGGTGTGTTCCAGTCTGAACTGCATATTGTTCAGCCGGCAAGCCGAATGCATCCCACCCCATAGGATGCAGGACGTTAAAACCTTTCATCCTCTTATAGCGTGCCACTATATCGCTGGCTGTATAACCTTCCGGGTGGCCGACGTGCAGACCCTCACCGCTCGGATAAGGAAACATGTCCAGCACGTAGAATTTTTCTTTCGAATAGTCGCAATCAGCGGCTCTGAATGTTTTATTGGCCTGCCAGTAGGCCTGCCACTTCTTTTCAATCTCGCCGAATTTGTACGCGCCCTTCTTTTCGTCCATTGGTTTTCCCAAATGACCTCTCTAATCAGTTACTTGAGTGCGGACAACCCCTGTCCGTACAGCTTTGACATCGGCTGTCGGTTCCATCCTGCCTGACACCGACGGCAAAGGTTGAAAATTGCTTTTGCATATTAGCGGCGCCGCAGTGCTTGCAGAGGTGTTTCTTTCTGCTGCCGGCAGATTCCAAAAATTCGGTTACCCTGCCGCATTCGGCGCACTTATATTCAAATATGGGCATAACAGTCCTTTAACTCACCGAATCGGTGGGCTACAAGCCTGTCCTGAGCGTAGCCGAACGGGCCCACCTTACTACGAAGTACTTATAGTATGATGATTAGGCCGAATAATCAACGGCAAATTGGATATGCTTGTAAGTGCGAGCGTATGCCACGTTTGCACCCGCCCTGCAGGCATGGCGAAATATCGTTATTTTGAGCTTGTATTATGCGGTTCTGCCGGTAGAATTATTGGCTGAAGGTAGCGAGCACAGGGCCCGTAGCTCAGCGGTTAGAGCAGTGGACTCATAATCCATTGGTCGGAGGTTCGAATCCTCCCGGGCCCATT
>QNBT01000075.1 GCA_003644205.1 Planctomycetota bacterium
AATCCGAATTTTCAAAACAAAAAGTCGAATTCCTGCTGACGGTACAGACTCGACGTTTTGGTCATTTGAAATTCCGGCAATTCGGATTTGTTTCGTGCTTCGATATTCGGATTTCGGATTTAATGTAATTGACGTAACGTTTTATATAACAAAAGGTTATCGCTATCGAACAAATCTAAGTAGCGTTGTAGTACTAAAAATCTCATCGAATCTTCACCGGCCCGAGCAATCCAGCCGAGACTGCCTTCTTGCTGCGGCCTGCCCAGAAACCGGCACAACTCTTTCTGTCCAATGTCCGAGCATAGTTATACAGGACAGTGGTCACTTTGATCACAAGCTCATTTTCCCCGGGCTTTACTGCATTGCTGATATCGTAGATGTGCCGGCCATACCACCGTACACCGATGTCCTTGCCGTTGACGGTAACCTCGGATACACCGTGAACCGTACCAAGGTCCAACAAACCGGCCCTGGCAACATCCTTAATCCGGACGGTCTTCCTGTATGTTATCACCCCGGCAAAGGTGTTAAGCTTTTTCTCTTTTGACTTGCCCAGATCGACCAGCTTGAATGCAGTGTCGGTAAACGCCTCGCCTTGCGCCGGTATGAACCGACAATCCCAGACGCCTGCCACGGTAACCCCGGCCCCTGGTTCTTTGTGGACCGGCGCCGATTTACATCCCTTGCCCGGTTCAAAGACCAGCAGCAATGACCCGTGTGGAGGCAATGTAATAGGAATTGGACCCGATACAGGCGACGCAAATACCGTTCGTTTTCCTGTTTCCGGATTCCACCGCCAGACGGTTTCGCCTTTGCTCTTGAATGTGGCGTCAAATGTCAGTGTTTTGGCGATATCGGTATTGACCAGGAAAAAGATATCACGCCCACCATCGCGCATCCGTGTTTGATAGAAACTACTATCCAGAACATCAAGCGTGATATCGCGTTTGATATCTATCGTATTGAGAAGTTTGTCCGCCCAACGAAGAAGATTTTTCTCCCACGGTTTCTCACCGTCGGGCGCGCCAACGTGGAATACATTGCCGTTCTGTCTCAGTACCTTCTGGATGTTCTCTCTGACCTTGCGATCGCCTGCGCCCAGGTCGTTAAGAGACGGCCCCCGAACCGGCGTTTTATCAATGAATACAATTTTGACACCGCCCTTAGCCAGTTTAAGCAGCATCTCGGTCGTCTTTGGCTCCATGCTTTCAGCCCCGGCAATGATTAATGCGTCGTAGCTCATATCGCCGCATTGTAGTTTGCCCGCCACGGACGAGGCATTCTGAACAACAGGCTCGGAAACATGGTCGGCGCTGCTTCCGCACTGTGAAAAAGCTTTCCAAAGTTGCGGCAGATACCAGGGGCTGTTATGGAACGGGCCACGTTCCAGTCCAACCTTGCTCCAGATATCGGCCCTGGGGCCAAGTATGGCGATGGTGACGATGGGCTTGCTGTTCTGGAAAACCGCGGACAGCCGAGCGTTGTAGTCGGCCCATTTGCTGAAATAGGGCCACCATGTATTTTGGTCACTGAAATATGCACCATATCGCACCCGCGCATAAGGCCCTTCTTCCAGGGGTGAATACGTAAAACCGTGCAGCACCGAGTGGTTGATGCCCATGATAAAGTTCAGGTCATCAGCGGCCTTGATCTGGTCCAGCGTCGCCTGGAAGACGCCGCGTGTATTGGTCATCGCTTCGCTGCTGATAATACGGCGGCCCTTGATATGCCCTGCCGAAGAACAGTACTTGCTCCAGACCAGAAAGCCGTGTCGGTCCGGGTCGGAAAAGAGCCAATTGTTGGTTTCCGGGATATCGGGTATCAGGTAGCCGTCGAGCATTCCCATCAGCCAGGGGCTGCCGTAGGCCTGGTATCGGCTCAGGCAACCGTTGTTATTACACCACTTGTGATAGACCCGGATGAATCGCTCGTGGAACAGTTCCACCAATGTCCTGGAATAATCATAGCGGACTCGTTTCAGGCGATCACTCCATGGAGTTGTACCCGTGACAGGTTTCTTGAAATCAACGATGTATGGCAGGTACGGAGCGAGGTCATAGCCGTGCTGTTTTTTGAAGACTGACTGTATATCCGTCGTCCAATTCGCCTCCGACAGTTCGATACTGTCGCAAAAGATAGCACGGACAGCGGGTCCCAATTTACCACCGAGTACAGGACCAAGCTCGCCGGACATCTTGTCGAGAAAGCCTTTAAGGGCATCGGCTTTGTAGTGGTCGAGCACCGGCCCCATTGCCCCGGGTGAGCCGTTATGAACCTGACTGAATCCTTCCTGAACCAGACCGACATGAATAATGTGTTTCCCCGCCGGTACTTTGACACTCAACGTCCCGTCCTCGACTTGGTCGGTGATATCGATTGACTGAGATATATCGCTGATGTCCGCCGGTGCCAGGTGAACGAACCGGCACTCGGGCTTCAGTGCCCCTTTGTATGCACGCTTGTGCTTAAATGGAATGCTCAGCTCATCAATGGACTTGATGAATGTAGTCGGCCCTTCCACCGGGATACTGTTCATGTAGAATCGTTTTGTCATTTCGCCGGGCTTTAGGAATTCGGCGCCGAACGGCCAACCGGAGCCGACAATCAGGTCAGCAATCATCCCGCGTTCTTTCGCCGCATCAACCGCAACTTTAACCATCCGGTTGAACTCCGGGCTAAGCCACTGAAGCGACTCCGAGGACAGTTTCACCTTGACCGGCAGCGCGATGGGATTGATTTCATAGCCCCCGATACCGGCCTGGTCCATAACCTCGATTTCGCGAAGTATCTCGTCCTCGGCGACCGAGTTTTCACCCCACCACCATCGCACAAATGGTTTGGCCTCAGCCGGCGGGTTCTCGAATTTGCTAAACAGTTCATCTTTCGGTACCATGCTGTAACCCGAAACCATGAACACGACAGCCATCAACACCAGGTGTATCATTAAACGTCGTATTCTGTACTCCCTGAAAAAGGCAATCATCCGGTAAATTAACTCCAACAAAATCCCAAAAAAGATAATTGTGGTTCCGGGAACTTTCCGGGTACCCTTCTTGGTCCCGACGTCATTTCCAATCACAGTTCCTGCGTCGCTGTCCGTATCCTATCGTATTGTACGCCAGCCTGAGAAAGAGTCAACAAACTTTCCGAACAACCAATTGCGTTTATCGCTTTATCAGCTACCAGCAGGATGAGCCAAAACTATAAGCTCTGCTGTGCCGGACAAAAACTTGACCCTGGAAAGTGCATTATGAAACCATGTCCGAAAAAGGGGGAAAATATACAAAACACGAGCCACCGATTTTTTACAATATTGAACAAGACCCCGGCGAGCGATATAATACAACATCCGAGTGCCCTGATGCACTAACCAGGATACAAAAAATCGTTGACGAGCGTCAGAAGACATTCCATTAAAAGATAACAGTTGCATATATGCGATTCAAAACAAACTAACATAAATTTAAGGATAATAAAATGAACAGACGCACGTTTCTTAAAAATCTTGGAGTCAGTACCGTTTCGTTAAGTATTCTGGGGTGCGATGTGTTATCGCTAAAAGCCACACGACCTTCCAAAACCTCAAAACCCAACATTGTTATCTTCTACGCGGATGACCTCGGGTGGGGCGACATTCGCTGCCACAATACCAACCCCGCTCATTTCCGGTACACCCCAAACCTGGACCGCATCTTCACCGAAGGAATTGAATTCAAAAACTATATGACACACTGTGTCTGCTCGCCTTCGCGGGCCGGCCTGCTCACGGGCAAACACTATGCAAAAGTAGGGGCAGGCCCCAGAACCGGAGGGACGCTTCCAAACAATATCCGGAACTTTGCCAAAGACTTCCGTGCGGCCGGCTACAAAACGGGGGCATTCGGCAAATGGCATAATAGCCTGCCAAATTTCCCGGAAGACGGCAACGGCGCCAGGGTTGATTATAATAAAGAAAGCAAATGGAATGAGCTGCATGGCGAGAAAACGTTGAATCTAACAAACAACATCTTTGAAAACCATAAGGGCTGGAAGTGGGGCGAGGGTGTTAACGCCTACGGTTTTGACCGCTGGGTTGGTTATTACGCCGGTGGCGGTGACCATTTCGACCATTACGTGGACTGGTACCATGATGCGGACTGGTGGCATGACCGGAAGTACCGCGCCGACGAGCTTGGGTATCGCACAGACCTGATTACGAAGTACGCCATCCAGTTCATTGACAAGAATAAGGATGGACCGTTCTTATGTTATATACCCCATGAAGCGGTTCACAACCCCATTCAACTGAAACGGTCTGACCTGAAGGAATTTTGCGAAAAACTCGAAACCGAACTTGGTATCAAAGGACAATGGGATTATGTCTCGAATATCGTAAGCCCCAAAACCGGCAGGCGCATCGGTGATGTATCCCAGCTTCGCTTTGACGGGGGCAAAGAGTTTGATGTTCGGCTGATCGACCGGGAACAAACTCATTTTGAGCCGCTGATATATGCAGCCTATATTTACACACTGGACAAGAGTATCGGTGCGGTCATCCGGAAAGTGACGGACATCGGCAAGTTGAATGAAACCATCTTTCTTTTTGCCAGCGATAACGGGGCTACCCCAAAAGGCATTAACACTCCGTTTAGAGGCGGCAAGCATTCCTTGTGGGAAGGCGGTGTGCATGTCCCTGCCGCGATCTGGTGGCCGGGCACCTTTGATAAGAACACCGCCCCTTATTCACCTGGTGATAATGCATACGATGGTTTTATTAGTTACATCGATATGTACCCGACGCTTATGTCAATGTCCGCTCAACCCCTACTGGGCACTAATCTGGACGGTATGGATTGCTGGGCAAACCTCCGGAAACGAACTGAATGCCGGCCCGGCATGACAGACGCCATCTACTGGATGTGGCTTGATTACGGCTCTGTCCGGACAAAACGCTGGAAGCTCCATTATTCGGAAAGCAAAAACAGGGCCGAGCTTTATGACCTCGCCACTGACATCGAGGAAACCACCAACGTCGCCTCAGCCAACCCCGCTCAGCGGGACCATTTGATCGGCTTCTACCGGAAGTGGATCAGCGATAATAATTACGCTATGTCATTCATGACAATCGACAAACGCAATATCAGCCACCCCGAGCCTTCGCCCAAAGGTGAACTACTCGAAGTAAAAGCAACCCAGACCAAAACCATCAAAAGACCGGATAAAAACGGGGTCTTTGTCAGGTTTTCTGATGGAACGGGATGGGAACAGGAATACGACGCCTATATTCATCCCGGGGACCGGGTCGAATTTGATATTTTTGTCTGCGAAGACAGTGATATAACGAAAGGCTGTTTCTATACCCCTGGAAATGGCTGGAACCCATTCTATAAGTCAAAAAATGGTTTAAACCAGGACGGTGTTGAACTGGTCGATCTTGACCTCCCCAAGGGGGTATGGACGCGCCAAGTCGTGGGCATCGGCAATTACTCGCCCGGCACGATACCGGTCAACTTCATTGCTCTTCGAAGCACCAATGCGGGTTATTATCACTACTACCTTGACAATATAATCATCCGTAAAAATGACGGGGGGATTCGCTCCGTCATCTGGTCATCGAAGTCAAATTTTGCCCCTTTGCTCTATCGCTATAAAGGCGTCAATTACAACAAGCTGGAAAGAGCCCAGGCTGTCGACGGTTTTCCCTTCAGTGATATCCGGATAACTGCGGTTGATGACGGGTATGGGTCTCCGTCTGAAATCTAAACTCGAAATCACATATTACATTCTGAAAAAGAACTTGAGCGACGTTTATTTGATATTGGGTGTGTTACCCGATACTTTCAAAATACCCCTGAACGGTTACGATTATCTTTCAGGGCTTGATGTGGATTCGGCGCTGGAGTTTATCCCGTACCGTGATACGGTGCTGGAATGACAAAAGCCCATTTATAGCTGCCAGTTTTCGGGGTAAATGATGTGGCGGCTGGGGATGTTAAATTTTCTGGCTAAGGCCTCGGCCAGTGCCGCGGTGCGTTTTACCTGACAGTCGGTGAGTACTGTCTTGGCGCCGTCGGTTATCATGCAGATACGAATCGTCTGGTCCGAGCCATACCAGTTTTCGCTTGGCAGGCATGGCCTTTGCCATCGCCACCTTTGGGTGGCCTGGATATGCCCGTCGTTTGCCCCCCGTCCGTTGCATACGACAAAATGGAAATTGAGCTCGCTGCTGCTGGTAAGGCCGGCTAACCTGGCCAATTGCTCAATGTTGCCCGCCTGCGTTCCGCTGCAAGATATCTCAATGCGGTTCCACTTGCCGGAGCCGGCGGGTCTGGCGGTCATGGCCACTTGTTCAATGGGGTTCAGGTTCGTGTAACTTGCGAGGCTGAACGCCCCTCCGGAAGGGGACTGCTCGTCCAGCAACATCAGGACGAGCGTGCCGACGGTCATGGCCGCTACGAGACATATTATGACTTTTGAAACTCTTGCCTGATTCGTCATTTGCCGATTTCCAGGAACACGCAACGATGAAGCACGCTTGCTATGACTCCATTATACAACAACTATCGGTCATCCGCATAGCAATAATTGAAAAGTTTAGTCGAATTTGGCCAACCTTCCAATTAAAGTATAAAAAATATTTGTCGTGAGTGCGCAAAAGCAGGTTTTTTCGCCCTAATCCCAAATAATATCGGGCCGAAAGCCCCGGAACAACTCCATCCCGACAAATTTGGGCCACCAGATGGTGCGCCTTGGCAAATTTAATACCACACGGCCAAACCCTTCGGCTACGCTCCCCCCTTCGCACGAGGCTTCCATCTTCGCTAAAGCTACGACGGACAAGACGGAGGGCAGGCAGAGCAGGCAAGTTTGGCCGTGGCACCCAAGGTGTAGCTGCAAAATCTTCGGGTGCCACTGTCAAGCGCCAGCTCGGCAGTGAGGAGGCGGCTCAGAATGATAAAATTGTGTTGAAAAACAAGAAAGTCAGTCTGCCAGAAAATAATTTCACACCCAAGCCGGTCGTTTTGACAAAAAGGCTTGACTAAACGCTTTTGCTCTGGGATAAAGAAATGTACAATTAGAAAGCGGAGCAATTATGTCAGAAATAGATGTCATCAGAGAGATGGCCCAGCAGATATTGACGGTGCCCACACTTGCCGGCACTACGGATAACTGGCTGTGGGACCGTGCGCAAAGGCTGGTTCGCAATGTCGAGCATATATGCAGGTTGCCGGAACTGGCCGAGGCCGATTTAGCGATTGACCGTTTTTGCCTGGCTGCGGCTGCATATTTTTCCGACGCCGGCTTTGCCCGTTATGCCGACCCTGAAGATACGGCAGCAAGGCTTGTCCTGGCTGATGTAACTTTAGGTGATTTGCTGGATTTTTCCACTCAAATCGTCTCCGACAAACTCAGCGGAGCCCTTGCGGGGCCGAAAATCGACAAGATAAACAGGATTATCATCGAATCGGGTAACCGTTTCACCGACATGACCGAGGCGAAGATACTCTCGGACGCACGCAATCTCGACGATATGGGCGCGGTGGGTCTGTTCAATGAGTTCCGCAGGTATGTGGTCCACGGCAGGGGCGCCTCAGACGTACTGAACAGTTGGCAAAGGAAAATCGATTATCGCTACTGGCAGGCCCGGCTTAAAGAGGGATTTCGCTTCGAGTCGGTCCGCAAGCTCGCCACACAGCGATTCAGTGCCGCTAAGTATTTTATGAACCAGCTTGGCGCAGAACACTCCGCCAAGGACCTTGAAGATATGATATTGGAATCACTGAATAGTTAACCGGACGCTTAAGGGGTGGCCGATGCAACATCAATCCATAAGGGCGATTTTTCCGGGTTCATTCGACCCGATTACAAACGGCCATCTGGATGTTATCGGCAGGGGTAATAAGCTTTTTGATGAGCTGGTTATCGCCGTGGGCCAAAGTCCCGTCAAAGAGGAGGTTTTCACGCAGGCCGAGCGTGTCGAAATGATAAGCCGGCTCGTTGCCGATATGCCGCGAGTTTCGGTCGAAAGCTATACCTGTCTGACGGTGGAGTTTGCTGCGCAAATAAAGGCGGACGTTATGCTTCGAGGCCTAAGAAACCTTACCGACGTCCAGTATGAGTTCCAGCTTGCCATGACCAATCGCTCGGTGGCGGGTATAGAGACGGTTTTTGTGATGACCAGTGAGGAGTTCGGGTTTGTAAGCTCCACAATGGTGCGCCAGGTGGCCCTGTTAGGCGGAGACGTCTCCAAACTCATACCGGTCCCGGTTTATAATCGCCTCAGAGAACGACTTGCAAAAAAGGCCGGGCATTAGTACTACAACGCCATACAAGAACAGGCTTTGTATTTTACCATGCCTGTTGAGGCAGTTCAATTATTACCCCAATTTCATTAGTTTCG
>QNBT01000076.1 GCA_003644205.1 Planctomycetota bacterium
TCTCTTAAGCTGCTTACGGCAATCCTTGGTCTGCTTGGCTAACATCACCAGTCTGTCCCGCTGCGGCGGGGGGATTGACCCGATTTCATTCACCAATTCGTTCAATTTCTTTTCAAATGTAGCTTCATCCATTGCTCACCTTCCTCCTCAAAATACCGCGTACGTATTTTCCACAGTTCTATTATACTCAAACTGACCGATTGTATATAAACATATCGTTTAATAACTTGTAATATAAGAACTTAAAACAGTCCCGACAAATTCGGTTTCGAGCAACTAAGAACTAAAAACTAACGACTAACAACTCGAAAACCGACCGTTTGGTTCCAAAACGGCTAATTTAAGTATTATACCATATTTGCAAACGATATGCCAGTACTAATATCCGGCTATTTTCATCGATTTGAACAACAAAAAACCCAGTTACTGCCCCGAATAACCGATATTAGCAGAGTAATCCGATAAAATGTGTTGTATTAGCTAAACGGCCGTGTTGACATATTCCCCTGTACCCGCTAAACTTTCAAAAAGGGCGCAGTGTCCGGCTCGACCCGCATATTCAATGCGCTCGCCCAAGGCCGGCAACAGCTTTGATTCGTTGCGGCCTGAAGTTGCGCACCTGGTGCATGAAGGCCTCCAGCCGGGTCTGAAGTGTCGGGTCTTGCTGGCCGTCATAACTGATGTTTATGATAGGCATACCGCCACAGTCGCTGCTCAACCGACGCGTAACCGAACATACTATGTTGGAGGGCATACACGTAAAGGGGCCGACACTAACAGCCCCGCTTGCACCATGATGATACATCTCCACTATCCTGCCGACGCTAAGAATGGCTTCGCCCTCGAACGACACGTCCAGATACGGTGATGCCATCTCGATAACGTCGTTAATATCACCTTCGGCAAGCGGACCAAAGTGTTTCTCAAGCGGTGCTGCTAATTGCTTTTCTATCTTGTGCTGGAAGTGGTCCCTGATTAAGTTCTCCAGATATGGCTTTACCGTCCAACGTCTGCGTGCTGCAAGCTTTCTCGCCAAATTAGTGTAGTAAAGCCACTCGCTGACACTGGCCAGATTCACCTCCGCACCCAGTGCCTCGAGCTGACGTATGACATCGCAGTTGGCGAAGGCATGATTGCGTACATAAATCTCACCGACAACGGCAACGAGTGGACGTCTCTGCGAACGGTCCAGCGGCACCTGAGCTAACTTCGAGGCGGCCACTTCCATCTGCTCAGCCAGTTCTTTTTCACTGACACCGGCCTCGACAGATGCCACTATCCGGTCCAGACATTCGCGATAGACTTCATCGGCCTGGCCGGGCTGCTGCTCGTACGGCCTTATCCTCAAAAGTGCCTTGAAAAGCAGGTCAATTGCTCCAACGCCGGTAAAGGCCAGCCGGGACGGGTCCTTGCGAAAACGCCGCATATCGTCATAGAAGCTCGTGTCCTGGTTGGGCGCGACTATGGGAACAGTATCGGGCATACCAACCTGCTTCAGTATCAGCCGTTGCAGACAATGATACTGCCCGAACCGACACGGGCCGCTGGTAGCCGGCATAAAGAAAGCGGCCTTTGCCGGGTCGAAACCTTCGGCGGTAATTTTCTTGAGCATATTTCCCGCGGTAATTATGCACGGCAGACATTCCCTGCCGGAGGTGTACTTTCGTCCCCAGCGAAGTGTCTCCTCGTCGGCGATTGGCAGCACCTGCGCATCCTGACCGCAATGACGAAATGCCGCCGCGACCGCATAGGCGGTATCGCCCATCCAGGGAATATACAGCGTTCGGCCGAGGCAATCACCCCATTCTTGGCGCCACGGGCTTTGTGCAGATGCTTTGTCCTGTTGCCGGGCCGGCGCCCTAGGCCGCCGCTCGTGCGTGGCCTTTAGGCTCTCATGGAACGCTTCTAATCTTGTAATCACCCCCGCGTCTGCACTGTGCTCATCAATCTCAAGAACCAGAGTCGGTTTCTTAAACTCTGTTCCACCTGCGCCAACGCTTGTCATAAGTTCCTTGAACATTGAGATAATAAAGCTGTCCGGCCCGCAACTGAAGTTACTCAGATAAATCGCATTCAGTCGCGGCTCGGGCCGGATTATATGGGCTGCGCGGAAGATGTGCTGGCCGTACGTCCAGTACATCTGTTTCTGCAATTCAGGCTCGGTCACGTCCGCTCCGGGCAAATCGAGGAAGTCCATCGGTATGGCAAGTATGTTCATTTGCCTCAGTTTCCGAGGCAGGTCAAGACTCACGCCCGGATCGCAGCCGTTGTAAGGCCTCGATACAATCACGCACGCCCGTTGAGCCTCAGTGAGCGAATCAAGAACCTCGCGGCCCTTTTGGCGACATGCCTGTTCAAACGACCGCTGTGCCTTCATCGCCACGTCTAAAGCGCGGCTGATCTGAGTTTTGGTTACGTTTAACATCCGCGCCAAAGGTCGCAGAGTACGGCGCAACTGCCCGGCGTCTTCAAGTCGCAGGTGCAGGTCGAGCAGGCGATTGTTTTGGCCATTTAAATTGATGCCTTTAGCCGACAGGACCGCCCTCATTTGATACGGAATCGTCTGCACGTATGGACAAAGCTGGTTGGACCGATTCTCGGGGTAGTCAGCCGGCATCGAGACGATGCTCGGAAGCCAGATGAAATCGGCACCCTTTTCAACAAGTTTCAGTACGTGCCCGTGAGCGACCTTCATGGGAAAGCAAGCCTGAGACCGTATCGCTTCGGTGCCTGCCTGGATAAGGGTCTTGCTGGTCTTTCCTGATAGAACCGCCTCGAAACCAAGTTCATCAAAGAAGGTGCCCCACAACGGCAGGAGTTGATAGTTGCTAAGGCACATCGGGATACCGATAGTGCCGCGATAGGTGCGTTTCGTTTTCCAGGCCCGGCTCTGTGGGTCCAGCCTTGCAAAGCGTTCGAGCATCTCTTGTCGCAGGTTGAAAAGGTCCGGCAAATCCCGGCCCCTTTTCTCGTCCTTTTTGAGATTATAGCGGTCGCAGCGACTGCCGTAGTACAACGGCTCGCTTCCCGGCAGGATAACCTCTTTGATCTCGCAGTTATTCGGGCAATGTTTGCACTCGAAGGTACGAATTTTATATTCCAGCCGGGACAGGTCGAATCCACGAAATTTGCTCGCCGGCCTGTCACCGCCAACCTCGTTCTGTGAAAGTTCGACCATGTGTCGCCTGGCTAATTCGGCCGCTCCTAATGCCCCCGTTACCTCGTGGTGGTCCGGCACCACAACGTCTTTACCCATAACAGCCTCAAACGCCGCCGTTACGGCACGATTGAAAGCGGTTCCGCCCTGGAAGAAGACTCGCTGCCCGATTCTGCGGTGGCCGACCACACGGTTCAAATAATTTGCAACTATCGAATAAGCTAAGCCAGCCACAAGGTCACGTCTATCAGCACCCTGCTGCTGATAGCTCAACAGGTCCGACTCCATGAACACCGTACATCGTTCGCCCAATCGGATGGGGGCTTGTGAAGTGAAGGCCTCGTTGGCAAACTCATCCTTTATACTCATACCCAACCGCTCGGCCTGTTCTTCAAGGAAGCTGCCGGTTCCGGCCGCACAGGCGTGGTTCATCTCGAAATCAACCACTACCCCATCTTCGAGCGAAATGTATTTGCTGTCCTGGCCGCCTATTTCAAAAATAGTGTCCACGCTCGGATCGACAATCGCCGCTCCCGTCGCCTGGGCGGTAATTTCATTGATTACCAGGTCCGCACCGACAAAATCGCCGGTCAAATATCGCCCCGAACCGGTCGTGGCCGCGCCGAGTATCTCCACCAGACCGCAAACGTCTTCGGCCACGATTTCCAGACCCCGGCGGACCGCCTCCAAAGGCCTGCCGGCGGTCATAAGGTAGGCCTTACTCAGTATATGCCTGTGCTCGTCCATCACCACAACGTTGGTGCTGATTGAACCAACATCTATGCCGAGATATGCAGATATTCTGCTGCCGGCCTGGCGGGCTGCGGCGAGTATTTCACCGTGCACCTTGCTCGCCGGCACCGGATGCGTCGGCTGCGCCAGGGCTTTTAACCGATGACCGATTTTACGACCCTGCGTGATGTATTTATCCAGCTTAGACAGTATCACCCGAGGCTCCTGGCGGCTTCCGGCCCGTCGAGACGCGGTCCCGCCGCGGCTGGTGCCGGGCCCTTGTCGCATCTGCGCCAGGGCCGCTCCAATCGCACCGGTAACAGCATGCTCAGCAGGAATAATCAGTCCGCCGTCGCCAAGGGCAAAAACCTCTTCAATCGCCCGTGCGACGCCGGTGTTAGCCGCCACGCCTCCACAAAAAGCCACCGGCTCGGCAATCTCTTTCCCCCGGCAAAGATTGCTTTTCAGATTTCTTGCAAGGCCGAGGCAAAGACCGGCCACTATGTCGTGCACGGGCGTAGCCTGCTGCTGAAGATGAATCATGTCGGTCTTGGCAAAGACGCTGCACCTACCGGCGACCCTCGGTGGTGTTTCACTTTGCAGCGCCAATCGGCCGAACTCGCCCTCGATTTCCACTCCGAGTCGCGTAGCCTGTTGATCGAGAAAGCTGCCGGTCCCTGCGGCGCAATTCGTGTTCATGGCAAAGCCAACCATGTCGTTGCCGCCTGCGGAGCTTTGTAGCTTGCCCGCGCCGCTCAGAAAGATAATCTTGCTGTCCTGGCCCCCCATTTCAATCAGCGTGCGGACCTGCGGCTGAAGGTGTCGAATGGCCGCTGACTGGCAAATGAGTTCATTGATGAAGTCGATGTCCAACAATTCACACAAAGTTCTGCCTGCGCTGCCGGTTCCGGCTATGGTGGCTATCCGGTCGGGCGGAATCTGCCCAAACAACTCAGACAGCAATCGGCGGGCCGTCTGGATACCTCGGCCAGCCGTTCGCTCATAGCACAGGTAGCGTACCTTCTTGGTATCGTCCACAAGAGCTAATTTGCAGCTCACAGAACCGATGTCGATACCGAGATGCAGCGAACCAGCCGCAGTCGGGCTAAGCCGCATATACTCCGGAAGGTAACTTTGGACAATCCTTTTACCGTTCATCCTTGTCATAACAGCGTTACTTTAAGCTGTAAAAACACGGCCCGATGCTGTTTAGGTAAGGTCTGTCTACAATCTCAAAACCCCTTCGTTGAGCAATAGAAACAAGTACTTCGAATCCAACTTTTGGCACTTATCCTCTAAGCTCAAGCACGGGTAGATTGTTTGCATCTTCTTACACCACTGTTTTAATCATAGCTGCTATACAACGAACTACTTCAATGGCCAGCCTATTGGACAGCAACAGAGCCACTCATCAACTAACAGACTTAAGTCGAGAATATCAACACCATCAGAATGGTTCAGGTCGGCACCGCTACACCAGTTGTTTTCTTCACTACAATTTGGTTCCAGCCACCACTCGGCAAATATCGCAAAATCATCGAAATTGACTATACATAATGGTCCCCCTGGCCAGAATCCACCAAGCAGCTCATACCGGCCGCCTACTGAATAAGCCGCATCCGGCTGGCCTATCGTGCCCGTAAGCGCATATCGCCCACCGCTGCTCGTACTCCCGCCGCCGTCCATCGTATGCCAATCCAGAATGTATTGCGACCCAGCAGCGTTTCCAGGGCCAATAAACCCAAGCAAAACCGCAACCACCACTCCACACATAGCGCCTTGAATAAATCTGCCATCAAATATCTTCATAGCCGAATCTCCTTTTCTGATGCGTATCCGACCGGCCAGCTAAAATACCCGGGCACCGTTGAAATACGTAAAAGCATAATCCGTTGAATTGCCATACAGCGAAGCTGTCATCGAAGATACGTAACCCCAGAGTTGAATACCATCACCCGCATCCAGGTGTACCGTGATGTTGACTTCCACACTTTCCGTTGTGCCGTTGACATGTCTAAAGGGACCGTTGTAGTATCTCGAATTCACACGAAACTGGGCATAGATTAAATCCCCGGTGTTGAGGTCATCAAAGTTAAGACATCCGTGAAAAGTGTAAATTCCTGATACCGGGGCAATAAACATGCTCGATGCCTGATGAAACCCGCCACCCTCATTTTCCCACACTGTGGAGTTGCTGCTGAAATCGATCTGAGTTATGGTGGAACCGGGGAACGCGTAACTGGCATCCCGCTTGACGGAAAAGTACACGTGTTGCTCCGGCAGTGCGGTGGTTTGCTTAGTCCCGTCAGGAAAGACCAACCCACTGCCGCTGCCGGCGATTTTGACATTTCCACTGAAGTAGCCAGCGTAGCCATCCGGGCTGTTTGTGGTGCCGTAAACGCCGTAATTTGTTCCGCTGCTCGCAGTCGCCGCGCCGTAAACCCCGATGCCGGAAGCCCCGGCTGCCGTACCGAGCACGGCTTTGCCGCCGGTGGCATTCGTCGAAACACCCATAATAGCGGGATTGATATTTCCCGGTGTCTCGCCGTAAACTCCGATACCGGCATCTCCTGTGGCTTCGCCCCATACGCCTTTGCCGCCGTAGCTGTTCGTGGCCAGTCCATAAACACCGGCCCCAAATTTGCCTGGCGTCTCGAAATACCCTCCGTAGTTCGTCACATCTCCACCGGCTGTTGCCGCACCATAAACACCGTAGCCGGAAGCACCGCTGTTGGTGGCCGAAACAGCCCCCCCGCTGCTTGAACCGCTGACTTTGACATCGCCTGCAACCTCCAGCTTCGCAACCGGAGTTGTAGTCCCGATACCGACACTGCCGCCCGGCAGCGAGTACATATCAGCCCCGGAAACCATCCAGTCGCTGTCGGCGCCGGCGGAAGGCGTCTGCCAGCTTGCCAGCCCGGCAGCATCCGATGTCAGTACCTTGCCCGCCCCGGGCGAGCCGCCCGTAATCTTGACCTGGCCGTTTACCTCCAGCTTTGCACCAGGACCCGCCGTGCCGATGCCGACATCACCGTTTGAGTTCATTCTGACCTTTTCAACACTATTAACGTTGAATGTAATCGCATTTGCCCCCCCGAACACGTTAAGTCTCATACTGCCGGAACCCGTCGGTTCGGCCTGAATATCCACATTGCTGTTTGCGCTTTCCGTGGATAATTTCAATGCCTGGTTGGTAGGCGCTTCAACTTCCAGTTTGTAGTTCGGCGTCTCCGTACCGATGCCGACACTTCCGCTGCTATAGACTCTCCCCTCGAAATACCCTGCGTAGCCGGCTGCACTTTCCGTCCTGCCCCGGACGCCGTAATTCGTACCCCCGCCGGCTGTCGCCCAACCATAGACGCCGGTACCGATGCTGTTGGTCCTGCCTTCCAGCGCGGCGTTGCTATTGCCCAGGCTGACAATCTGGAACAATCCGGCAACTCCGGTGCCCGAAGTAAAACCTTTGACTCCGGTTCCACTGTCACTCCATCCGAACACACCATAACCGCCCGCGGTGTTGTTGATACCAAAAACACCGCTGCTACCTGCAGCAGCCGATTCTCCCTGCACACCATAGCCGTTTTGACCGGTGCCTTTTATCGCCGCACCCATACCGGTATTGCTAATTGAGAAAACCAGACCGTTATCGATCGAAGCTGTACCCGAATAAGGCAGAATCAGACCGGCGCTATTTAACGCATAAGGTGTCGGCGTAATCTCCTGGCGAGGCGTAAGAACGGTATATGTATTCGGGTCGTCCTGCTCGCCGGGCCGAACACCTATCTCAAGCCACTTCGCCTGACCGTTGAACACGCACGGGTCGTTGAAATCCAGAAGTACCGTAAAGTAACCGTCAATCACATCCACATCCGGTGTATTAACACCGATACCAACCTGGTTGCCGTCCGTCGGCACATCGTACAGTTTGAACATGAAATCATACAGACCGTCTGCCGCCTCGTTGGCATCCATCAGCCGACCCTGATAAGTGAAAGCCGTCCCCATCACCGCTGCCCCGCTGGTGCCGGTCCCGAAAACCACAACACCCAGAGCCAAAACAAACATCATAATAATCCCTTTTTTCATCTTTATATCCTCGCAACAAAAAATATCAATTCATTTTGTACACAACAGACATGTTATTCCCAATCCGATAAATTCCAATCTCCTTACCATTTGTAGCCGCCGGAATCATTCATTACTCCCCTGACGAATCCAACCGCCGCATCTTTTGTTCTCGTATTTATCCAGATTAAAAGGTCTTTGCCTTCCAACAAATCAAAACGATAGTTCTTTGCCCCCAGCATCTTATCATTTATCTTTATTTGAGATTTCCCATTTACACCTCTACAAACCATAATTTTCTCCATTCGAGTACCATATTTTTACAAAAATCCGTGTGAACTGTCAAGA
>QNBT01000077.1 GCA_003644205.1 Planctomycetota bacterium
AAGCAAAAGGAGCCAGGTTTGCCGGGCGAAACAGTTTGAAATAATTTACCTGGTGAAAAATTACAAAGTTCTTAATATCAAGGCCGATTCCAAAAAGCAGCATAATAAATACAATAAAAAAAAACCAAACGAGATACCAATGATACCACGAATGGAACCTGGAATTTGTTTTTTTCCCTGAATAGGGGAATATTGAAAAGACTCTCCTGTAGAGTACCAAGGTGACAGCCCCAGCTACATAGTAATTTTGCTCCCCAAATAGAAAATAATGTGAAAAGGATAAAACTTATGACAACAATTACTGGTTCACCTGTCATTTTGTTAAATAGTTTGAAAATCTTAACTGTCGCTTCCATCGGATTAGGCGAATCACCCAATGCTACTCCAAATATAACAACAGAAAGCGGCATTGCTATTAGGCGGAATTTTTCAATGCTTTTTTTCTTTAATATGTAAAGGACAACAACGGCAAGTAAAACAGCCCATAATACAAATTTTAATATGTCGAAAATTGGATTGTCTTCATCTTCGTGTTCAAGGGCATGTTTCACTATAGCAGGGTCAATGGCCAACTGCTCAAGCGGTTTATTTCGTGGAAGCTGCCAGTATGCATAATCCTCATGACTTAAATGATGCAATATTTCCTTGACAGGAACATCGTTCTTCTTTGCCAGTTCCTTTAACGTTGCCTGCTCGGAAAAATAAATACCGCTATCTGCTTTAGTCAAATCCTGCCACTTCATAAAAACGGACGCTAATGCAGTAGCGGTGACTAAGAAAACAGCGATAATTAAGTTTGTTTTACTCATGATATCAAAAAATTGATGTCACACCTTTTTTAGAAGGGTTCTTATCTTTTCCGCTTTTTTGGTTGTTATAGTTCCCTTTGTAGCAGCCATTTCTGCCGCATATAACCCCATGGTTCGATACACTGCGGCTAAGACTCCATCTACGGATGATAATTCATGCAGATGGCGTGAAACCGTCTTTATATCTCCACGTGCAATTGGACCTGTCAGCGCATCAGCTGTTCCCATACTGTTGATGTTATCAAGAGTTGCTGTAACAAGCGGCTTAAACGACAACCAAGCTGTTTTGCGGTCAATCCCTGCGTTTTCTGCAAGGCGAATTGCTGAATCCATAAGGACAACCAGATAATTACAGGCCATAACAGCTGCCGCATGATATAAGGTTTTTGATTTGCTTGATATTTTTACAGGTTTCATTCCTATGCTTTTTGCAAGTTGCTCAATTATGCTAACAGCATTTTCATCACCTTCACAAAAACAATATGCTCCTTTTATCCTTTTTACAGTTTCATCAATTGTTGGGAATGTTTGCAGCGGATGCATTGAAGCAATCGAACATTTACAATAATCATGTGCCGAAGTCAATACATTACTGGAAAGAGCTCCTGAACAATGAACAACTACAGCCTTTTGCTTAAGCTTTTTCTGCTCAGCAAGTCTAATGCATATATCCTCGATAGCATCATCAGTTACAGAAAGTAATACTATCGGAGCTTTCTTCGCTGCCTCTGAGATACTGCAGGCTCTTACACCATTTCCAATTCGCTTAGCTGCCGCTATGGTTCTTTCTTTGTTTCTACCACCGATTGCAGCAATCTGGTATCCGGCACGAGAGGCAAGAATTCCGATAGAAGTACCTACTTTACCCGGACCTATGATAGCAATTGTAGGCAAATCCACAATTTTCACTTCAATTCCTTTAAGTCACAGAGATGTTCTATTATGGCCTTGACGGTTTTACATGTGCCTGTCATTAATTTGATCCCTCTTTCTTTTGCTTTCTTTTTAATTGTAGGACATATTTTAGGAACCGGCTGATAAAGGGCTTCTATATCCAACGAACCAATGGCAGAAATACAATCTCCGCAGTCCTTTCTGCTTAAACCCTGTAAATTTTTCTTGTTAGGATCGTATATACCTATCAACTTTGCTGCGCCCAGGGCTACTATCTTACTTTGCTCACCATAATCTTTCTTGAGCCCCATAGCTATCCGCATATTCATAAATGTCCTTTCTTTGAATTAATAAAATTTCAGCACAAATATAATTGTGGTTTCTTTGTCAGTATTCTTTCTCGTATTCGCCCTTATTCAATTTTTTGAGCTTATGAAAACCCTTTTCTTTAGCTTTTCTATCCAACCCGGATTTTGAAAGACCTATAGAAAAGTCTGTAATAAGCTTTTTGACTGGAGCGCCGCATCTGGGACAATTTTTTATTACTTCACTGTCTGGTTTTTGTAATAGCTCAAAACCATTACAGCAATAATCACAGCACTTACTTGAGTCTTTCGCTTTATATTGATAAAAGGGCACTACTATCAACCCTCCTGAGAGTCCGGATGGAACTTCAACGCACAGAATTCGTCTCCGCACATAGAGCAGCCGCCCTTAGAAAGCCTTGGATTTTTGCTAACAAGCTGCTTAAAATAGTCTGGATCAATTGCATGTTTTTGCATCTTGTCCCAGTCGAAATTTTCCCGGGCTTGTGACATTAACTTGTTTTGAAGAATAGCTTTTTTGTTTCCTCGGGCAACATCAGCTATTGAAGCAGCAATTTTTGTAACAACTACTCCCTCACGGACATCCTGTATATCCGGAAGACCAATATGCTCCTTACCGGTTACATAACAGAGAAAATCTGCTCCCAGATAACCGGCTAATGCGCCTCCTATACTGCATGCGATGTGGTCATATCCTGCGGCGGTATCTATCGGCAGAGGACCCAGAACATAAAACGGAGCTCCCTGGCAGATTTCTTTTTCCAACCTTACGTTTTCCTCTATTTCATTTAGAGGAATATGCCCGGGGCCTTCTACCATAACCTGTACGCTGGCTTCTCTTGCTCTCTGGACAAGCTCACCTAAAACTCTTAACTCGTAAATCTGGGCCTTGTCCGTAGCATCAGCTAAGCAGCCGGGCCTTAGGCCATCTCCCAAGCTAATTGTTACGTCATATTCTTTCGCAATTTCCAATATTCTGTCAAAATGTTCGTAGAGAAAACTTTCTTTACCGTTCTTTGCAATCCAGTGGAGCATAAAGGAACCGCCCCTGGAGACAACCGGCATCAGCCTTTTGCTAACCAACCTCATACAACCCTTGGTTACGCCAGCGTGGACAGTAGTAAAATCTATGCCATCTTCTGCATGCTTTTCAAAAACTTTAAGATAATTCGCTATTGTCATATCTGCAGCATCGCCGGCTTCAATAGCCGCCTGATAGATAGGGACAGTTCCCAAAGGTGCTCGACAGTTTCCAATTATTATTTTTCGTATCTGGTCAATAACCGTCGCATCATTTGTGATAGTCAAATCCATGATCGTATCGGCACCTCCTTCTACTGCGACAGTGAGTTTCTTTAGCTCCTTTTCCGAACTTAATTCAACGGGAGAAGCACCTATATTTGCATTTACCTTGACGGATAATCTTCTGCCTACAGCAACTGGTTTAAGACCTTTATGTTTTTTATTTGCTAAAAGGACAATCTGGCCCGTGGCAATTTTTTCTCTCAAGGAATCGCTGTCTATGTCTTCCTGTTGAGCTATATATTTCATTTGACTTGTTATTTTTCCGGATTTTGCATAATCTACCTGTGTCATACTTCATATCCTCCTTACATCTTCAGTATGCAATTAATCAAATTTAAGCACTAAGGCATCAATTGAAGCTGTAAGTGATTAACTGCTGCTGTATGCACTGAAAGCCATAAAGAAGGCAGCTGCAAGTGTAGTAAACCCAAAAATAAGCTTTAACCTTTCAGGTTTGGTTTTTATTGAAAATTTTGCCCCTAACAGGCCTCCTGCTACAGCGGCAAAAGCAAGGGGTAATGCCAAAGATGGATTAAACTCACCCCGTATGCTATGTCCGATGAACCCCATAAGCGCAGTAGCAGCAACCATAGCCGAAGAAGTTCCTATCGCCACTCTCATTGGGACTCCGCAAGCTAATACCATCAAAGGTATTTTAAATGAACCGCCTGATACGCCCACCATCCCTGCAGCCAAACCGGTAACTGCTGTAATAGGAAGAGCAATCCACAAATTTACAATATACTCTGCTCCGGCGTATCTCCGTCGCCAGTATCCAAGACCATGTTTTTCGCTAGCTGTTTTTTGTTTCATAGGGTATAACATAAGTGCACTTGCAATTACCAGAAGCACGGCGAAGACTAGTTTTAATAAGGCACCACTGAAAAGATGGGCATAGTAACCGCCAAAGAAAGCCATAATATCAGTCGGGATGTCGATTACTGCCGCTAACTTCCAGTCAATTGTTTGATGTTGCTGATAAACAATTAATGCTGCTACTGCTGTAACCACCAATATCAATTGAGCTGTGGTAGCTGCCTCGTGCATGCTCGCTCCAGTGGCAATTATAACAGGTACGTAAAAATTTCCTCCGCCTCTGCCCACCATACTCATAATAACCGCTAAGGCAAAAACAACTGATATTAAAATCATCGATTCCATTAGAACAATTTATATTTCACAAAGTATTGATTATTTACAGAGCAACTTTGCTCGCTGCAGTAACCTCTTCTAAAACCGGCTTCAAACTGACAAACCTTTGCTTATTTACGAAATTTGCTTAAAAAGCAATCTGTTTTCAACAGTTCTATACTTTCCTGTATTCAGGAAAAATCATCGCGTTTGCAAATTCAGCCTGGAAATCCATATCAAGTGATAATTGAACATGGATTACTGCTTTTGTTATCTCCTCTGCACGTTGACGTATATTGGTTGACAACAGAGCTAACTGGGCACCATCCAGAGAGCTGTTGCCAATAAAGCTGATTTTATTATGAGGCACATCTTTTGGTATAAGGCCAATTATTTGGGCATTAGTTCTTCTTATAAAAGAGCCAAAGCCGCCGGCAATGAATATATTTTCTATGTCTTCTACTTTAGTATCTGTCTTTCGCAGCATTATCTCTACACCTGCCCGGATGGCTCCAACAGCAAGCTGAAGCTCCCTGATATCTTTTTGCGTAACAACAACCTTTAAGTCTTTACGGCCCTGGGTTTGCTCGTAAACCAGAAATTCAATCTGGTCGTCCTCATTTTTTCTGATTCTTTTTTTAATAGCATCAGGAACTTGGACAGGGACCTGATCATCTGACAGTAATTGGCCGTGAGTAGAAAGAAGGCCATTTTTCAATAATTCGGCCGCTAAATCAATAAGACCACTGCCGCATAGACCTACCGGAGACGCATTACCAATAGTACTGCAGCGAACATCATCGTCAAAAACAACTTTCTCTATAGCTCCATGTGTTGCTCTCATGCCGCAGCTTATTCGAGCACCTTCAAAGGCTGGGCCTGCTGCGGTAGATGCTGCCCAGAATTTTTCATCTTTAACAATTACTATTTCACCATTAGTAGCAACATCGACCAGTAAATAAGGTGATTTCTCACAAGTCAGGTTTGTTATAAGAATCCCTGCCGTGATATCACCTCCAACAAAACCACCAATAATCGGGAAAAGATATACTAATCCCCGGTGATTAACTGATATTCCAAACTCACTGGCTGAAAACATCATGCCTTTAGAATGTACTGGGACAAAAGGTACTTTCCCAAGACTCGATGGGTCAATACCACACAGAAGATGCTCCATTGTAGTATTGCCAGCGATAACGACTTCGTAAATCTGTTCTCGATCAACACCTTTTTGCTTGCACATGCTTTCAATCATTTTGTTGATTGACGCAATAATCTGCGAGTGTAACTGGTCGAGACAATCAGCACAGGATGCAGCATGTTCTATCCTTGATAAGACATCATCTCCATATGATACCTGAGGGTTAATTCCGGAAGTAACTGCTATTTCAGAACCATTGCAGAGATCCATTAAAGAGCCTACAATTGTGCTGGTGCCAATATCAAATGCTGCACCGTAGCATTGATTTGTAGTATCACCCGGCTCCAAATCGATGAGGACATGGTCTGCTAAAACTGCCGTACCCTTGAATCCATTTTCACGCAGGAACTTTGGTAATTTCTTTAGTTGTTCCAACCCCAATTTATGTTCGCCTATTTGCTTGCTTAGCCGCTCAACGTCTGGCTTATTATCTTCTCTTGTTGGTTCAGCAAGCTCAACATATATCTTGCTTATTGCTAGTTTGGTCTGAATTTGCTCTATACCACGTCCTTTTGTAAGAATCTTTTGGCTTGCAACAATTAGAGATCCATCAGGTATATATACCGTCATATCATTCTGGACAGATGTCTGACAAGCCAGTCTCCAGCCCATTTTTAATTCTTCCTGGCCAAATATATCCTGCTCAACCTGACAAGGGCTTGTTTTGGTTTCTGAGGTGATCTGAATCCGGCATTTTCCACAGGTACCCTGACCGCCGCAAGGCATATTTATATTTATACCGGCCCGACCTGCAGCCTCTACTATCTTAGTTCCGGGCAGTACAAAAACAGTTCGTCCGGAGGGTTGAAATGTAATACGAAATTGTTGTTCTGACATGATTAAGTTCCTTTTTATTAGATTGTTTTTTTATTGCTTTTGATTCTGTTTTGCTCTAATAAATTTAGACAGGATTAGGGTTACTGCAAATAAATTAACATTACTTAAAATTTTATCATGGTTTAGAAATTATATTTTCTGTTCTCTCTTTGCATTTCCTACAAACAGAAGTGGAAATATGATGTCACTAACACAGCACGGTATCCATACGGCCAGAAAAAGAAACAAAAACACAGCAAGGTAATAAAACAAACTTAAATCACTCCCCATAGCCATGATAATATGAAACAAGGATGCCCATGTGCTCAACAAGACATGTCCGGCATGGGGGAACTTTGTTCTTGGCCTAAAACAGGCTATGGCTACTCCTAATAATGCCAGTGGGTTTACCAACCACCATTTTTCAATAAAGCCTATATGAATGGCTCTGTTAGGCATATCTAGTAAAGTCTCTGCCAGATACGGAATTACTGAGTCACTCAAAGTAGCAATACCTATTGAGCCTGCATAACCGATTAAAAGCAAAACCCAGATGTTACATTTACGAGCTCCAACCGGACATTTATGAAACTCGTACATCGAGGTCGTAACCAAGGCACTTAATACAACATGAATCGGATGTAACGTGTAAAAAACGGAATACGAAACTCCAGATGATAACTTACAGGAAAAGTACATAATAACCATACCTGTAACTGCCCCAAAAAGTGTAAATGGCGCATGATTTTTTAACTCTTTCAGTATTTGTTTAAACATTGGTCTCAGCCCGTTCATTTTTAGCTGTCAGAAAAAATGTCAACTAAAGAATGATTGCAAAATGCTTACTAAATTCTTCAATGTGGTGCATAAAATTTACGTATTGCTCTGACAACTGCTGCAAATGCCAAATATTTCCATTGTATTTTTAGTAGCGCTAAAATCGTGTTGACTGGCCAGCTTTTTTGGTAACCTTTCAATCTCAGGACTTTTCACTTCAATAATTCTGCCGCACTTTGTGCAAATTAAATGATGATGTTTGTGGCGTTTGAATTTATGCTCAAACCGCCTGACTCCGTCTCCGAAATCAACCTTTCTCGCAAGATCGGCGTCACATATTATCCTCATCGTTCGATACACTGTGGCAAGACCTATCTTCGGATATTTCTTACGGATAACATCGTAAAGGAAATCTACAGTCGGATGATTCCTTGTTTTCATAAAGGTATCGAATATCTCTTCTCGCTGATGACTAAGAAGCATCCTTTTTTCTCTTAAGTATTGTTTAAAAATGGCCTTAGCTGATTTCATAAATTGTAAATTTATTGACCGTGCTAGGCGTATCTGTGGTGTGCTCATGATGAACTAAACTGTCTTAGCCGACTTCAAGTGGAGCAACTTTGATTTGACGAGGCCTTATCATTTTGCTCCAATCTTTGGATTTGACTATTTCCCTTATCTTTTCCAGTTCACCCAGTGCCTTCGATCGTTCATAAATTTTAACCCAGGCACAGTCACGTTCCGGATATACTTCGCATTTCCCATTTTGACTGCCTCCGCAGGGACCATTTAACAAACCCTTAGCACACTGAGTCAAGGGACATATTCCGGCAAATCTGCCAAGTTCACATTCCCCACACTGTCGGCATTTCTCTTTGAATAAGGTTGGGCCTCCACCCATGTGTCCTATTGAGTTTGTCCCTGGATAAATCGGCTTTATTACCTGGAATTCTTTCTCCAATATAAGTTCCCTTACAACCTGAAGTCCATCGCCACAGGTTAACATCAAAA
>QNBT01000078.1 GCA_003644205.1 Planctomycetota bacterium
CAGATAAATCAATTCCCATCTCACGCAATCGCTTGAGTTTTTCTCGTATATGGCAGCGCCGGGAAAATCAAAGGTGTCCGGTACATTTTTTGGGTCTGCCTCGTGATCTTAATGTCGATTCTAACCCATTACGAACAGCCAAGCTCGACCAAGGCCAATCGCCATCGCCTATGGGCCAAAGTAATAAATGCCGGTGGTTGCTCATTATCCACCAGGAGTTATACGTTTAGCCCGCGGCATAATGACGACATATTAAAGAGTTAAACCAAAAAGTCAACTATAAAATGCACCGGACACCTTTAAATTCTCGGACACCTTTAAATTCTCTTGCCAACCGACCAATGTTCGCTATAATCACTTCTTATCTGAGTGGTAGGTGGGTTCATTGCGGTCGTGCGTTACCCCGCCGGTTCTTTGTTGGTAAGTGGTCATGAGAGATTGGTGCTTGCGATGGCTAAAGATTTTGATGTTGTTGTTATCGGCAGTGGGCCGGGTGGATATGCCGCTGCGATTCGATGCGCACAAAAAGGCGTTTCAGTAGCAGTTGTTGAAAAGGCAGAGATGGGTGGTACGTGCCTTAACCGCGGCTGCATCCCGTCGAAGGCCCTTTTAGGCTCGGCGCATTTTCTGAGGCTCACTGAAAAGGCCGAGCTTTTCGGCGTTCAGCTCGGTCCCATCCAGCCGGACTGGACCAGGATTCAGGCAAGAAAAGAGACAATCGTAGCAGGCTTTCGCAAAGGCCTCGCCGGACTGCTGAAAAGCAACAAAGTCAAAACATTCGAGGGCAAAGGTATCGCCACAGCACCGGGAAAAGTCAGGGTCGAGGCAGGCACCGGCGATACCAAGATTGACGCAAAGAACCTAATCTTAGCGACCGGCTCAGAACCAGCCGGGCTTGAGGGCATTGCCTTTAACGGCGACACTATTATCAACAGCACAGAGGCACTTGCGCTTTGCGAGATTCCAGAGTCGATGGCGATTGTCGGCGGGGGTGTGATTGGGTGCGAATTAGCCTGCGTGTACGCGGCCCTTGGCTGTAAAGTAACTATCATCGAAGCTCTCTCGCACCTCTTACCGGCCGAGGAGCAGTGGGCAGGCCAACTACTCGCAAGGGAGCTAAAGAAGCAGGGGATTGAATCGTTAGTCAGTCAAAAGGTCGTCTCTGTTGAGGTATTGGCCGACTCAGCAAAGGTGTCGCTTGAGAACGCTCAGACAATCAAAGCCCAAAAGGTGCTTATAGCGGTCGGGCGAAGGCCGGTATGTGATGCAGAAACTATCGATGCTCTTGGCTTGAAGATGAACGGCCCGACAATAAAGGTCAATGATAAGATGCAAACCAGCACACCCGGTGTGTACGCAATCGGCGACGTCGTGGGAACAACTTTCCTCGCACACGGAGCCTTTGCCGAGGCCGAGGTCGCCGCTGAGAACGCGCTTGGCGGTGATAAGAAAATGGCTGATTATAGCCTCATCCCAAGAGCCGTATATACGTTTCCGGAGGTGGCATCGGTAGGGATGAACGAGACCCAGTGCGCCCAAGCTGGTATCGAGATAGCCGCTGGCAGAGCGTTTTTCAGGGCCAACGGCCGAAGCGCAGCCCATAATGAGACCGTCGGCGAGGTGCGCGTCATCAGAGATAAAGCCACCGACAAGATTATGGGCGTAACAATAGTCGGTGCTACCGCTACGGAGATGATATCGACCGCGCGGGCACTAATCGGCTCCGCCGGGGAGATAACCGACTTAGTATTCGCACATCCTACGGTTTCGGAAGTACTGAAGGAGGCGTGGCAAGACGCCTTTGGATTGAGCCTGCATCTACCGGCAAACAGGGGTTGATTTCTGTCTTGGCCACTCCCTTTCTTTGATTTACATACGAACCCAACCAAAATACGTCCCACAACAAAATGTTGCGGAATTGCTGCCTTGTCGTTAAAAAACTTGACAGGAGCCAATAAGTAACTTAAGATTCTGACCGTTTATTAGCCTTACAGGAGTATATTATGGATAAGATACAGCCGAAAATAGCTGTCGATTACTACGAAGATGCCACGATTGTAACATTGAAGGACGAGCAGATTTTAGACGAAAGCGAGGTCCAGGCCCTTGCCAATTCGCTCATGCCGTTAGTCGAAGAGGCCGATGGGATTAACCTTGTGATTGACTTCGGCAACGTCAAGTTCCTCACAAGCGCCGTCCTGGGCCTTCTGATTAGAGCCAGTAAGAAGGTCTATGAATCGGGCGGACAACTGAAGCTGTGCAGTATAAACCCGAAGATTTTCGAGATATTCAGGATTACGCGCCTTGACCGGGTTTTCGACATCTATGCCGACAGAAGTGAGGCGACGCAGGGCCTCAACCCCACGTAAAACGTGGGGCTAACTATTTAGCCTGCGGTTTTACCTCAGGTTTAAACCTGAGCGATTCCGAGGGGTTCCTGAGCGAAGGTGGACGGAACCGGGAACGATTTATGATAATCTTGCTTACGGGACGATATAAATTTTATGGTTTCAGATTCTTTAGTGCATAAGTCTGTGGTCATCGACAGCAGCCGGAGCGCTGTAGAGCGTTTGTGCAGCCGGTTGCTCGAGGCCGCTGCCGCTAAGGATTTTGACGGTGATGATATTTTCGCGATTCATCTTGCCTTAGAGGAGGCCCTGCTCAACGCGATTCAACACGGCAATAAACAAAACACCGCCAAACAAATAAGGGTCGAGTACTTTATTACGCCGGCCAAATTTGAAATCTCAATCACCGACGAGGGCCCCGGCTTCAACCCGGATTCCGTACCCGACCCCCGGGCCGAAGAAAATCTTCGAAAATGCTGTGGAAGGGGACTGCTGCTGATGCGTTCATATATGGATGAGGTCGAGTACAACGAAGCAGGTAATTGTGTTCACATGGTAAAACACAAAACCAAGGCGCCGAATGCTAATTGACTGGACGGTAACCGGCCCCAATACTTTTTGAAAGGACAAGAAGGACAAGGACGATGAAACGGATTTTGGGCCTTTGCGGCGCAATGTTTACAATTCTGCTAATTACCGGCTGCGGCACTGATGGCCAAATTGCTCCCCGGATAGTCGGTAGGGCCGCGCACACTGTTCTGCAACCGGTGCCGGTGCCATCGAATCCTGGGAGTAATCAAACACATGCTCCTCAACCCGTGGACAAAAACATTCCGGCAGCGTGGTATCCACCCCCCGGTCGTGAGAAGGGTTGGAAGGCGATAGTTCTGCATCACTCCGCCACTCATAAGGGTAGCGCCGAGAAATTCGATGATTACCACAAAAACGGCAAACACTGGAAGGGTGTCGGTTATGATTTTGTAATCGGTAACGGTAACGGCAGCGGTGACGGCCATGTCGAGGTTACGTTCCGATGGCGGGAGCAAATCGCCGGTGCTCACGTCGGGGGGACACCGGGAAACTGGGCCAATGAAGATGCCATAGGTATCTGCCTGGTGGGCGATTTCACCAAGACCAGCCCGACATCCCGCCAGATGAACTCACTTGTTAAATTAATTCGTTTCCTGCAAAGGCGATACCGGATCCCTGTCGGTAGAATTTACGGCCACAGCGACACCCCCGGCTATAAGGGCCGAACCCTGTGCCCGGGCAAGAACTTTCCCATGTACCGCTTGAAACGGATGCTGTAGGGGGATTTGGTATGCGGAGCACAACCTGATATGGAACAACAAATATCATTTAAAGATTACATCGTAGTTTCTTGCGGGACGCTTGGTCCGGAGTTAACTCATTTGAGAGAAACCGGATTTTTAGATGCTAAGAAGATTGTGTACACAAAGCCGGGACGCCATGAAGTCCCAAGAGAACTTGAAAGCCAGTTGATACAAAAAATAAACACCGCTAAGGAACATTCTAAGAAAATCATAATAGTCTATGGCGGCAAATTCTGCTACGTCAATGTCGATAATCCCTACAGAACTATGGATACGATAATCCAAGAGCAGGGAACTGCGATTTCAATTTCCAGAATAAACGCAACTCACTGCATGGATATGTTAGCCGACGAAAAACAAAGAGACCAAATCAGCAAGGGCAAAAAAACTTGGTGGCTTACACCGGGATGGATAATCTACCGCAGCCATGTATTTCAGGACTGGGATAAAGGCAAAGCCAATGAGAATTTTCCTCAGCATACAGGTGGAGCCGTTTTATTAGACGGCATAGACTTTTGGGACAAATACTGCCAAGAGCATCCTGAGAAGATACTTGAGTTTTCTGACTGGATGGGAATTGAAATTCGACCTTATAAGATTACACTGGACAGACTGAAAAACCTGTTTACCGATTGTGTTGTTTCGGATTTGGAAAAGGAGATCGCCGAACTGAAAAGCAGACTGCCTGCTCACTCAGCGAAACCATCAATGATCCAACAGTTAGAACAACTCGAGGAAAAACTTGAAAAGCTCCGGGGGATTAAATTAATCGCTCCATGCCATTGTACAAAGTACACCCAGAAAATCAGAGCGAGGTATGCCGGTGAATTTAGACGGATACAAGCAGGAGGCGTCATCGAAATCTAAAAAAGAAAAGAAAGGAAATTCAAAAGTGGAAACAGGAAAGCCAGTTCCAGTAACTGATGTAAATTTCAAGCAGGAAGTACTGGAATCGCAAACACCTGTACTGGTGGATTTCTGGGCACCATGGTGCGGCCCCTGCATTATGGCTGGGCCTGTGCTTGAGAAAATAGCCCAAGTATATGAAGGAAGACTAAAGGTATGCAAATTAAACGTTGACGAGGCCCCTCAGACAGCCACTATCTACGGAATTATGAGTATACCTACACTGAATATCTACAAGGATGGCCAGGTAATAGACCAAATTGTTGGAATTACGCCGCGTTATGAATCCGACCTTAGAGAAAAAATAGAGTCTCAGTTGAAGTAAGGACAAAACAAAATGATTGGCCAAACTCAAAAACCTATTGAGGAAATTCTTGAATACTTGAAAGATAACGAAAAAATCGTTGTGGTCGGGTGTGGCGGCTGTGCTACGGTTTTTCACACCGGCGGAGAGCAGGAAGTAAAAGAAATGGCGGAAAAGCTTTCTAAGGCAGGAAAAAAGGTTTTGGCAGGCATTGCCCCGCCTTTTGGAGAATTTACTTGTTATGCCCCCTGGAGCAAAAGTCGTTTGAATCAATACAGGAAAGAAATCGAAGAATCTGATGCTATCCTGATGTTATCATGCGGCGATGGAGTTCAGGTTGTCAGAGAGCTTATCCTGGAAGAAGAGTTCAACATTACAAAGCCCATTTACCCGGGAACAAACCCAATAGGGCATATGGGCGGAGGGCCAACCCTGTTCAAGGAGAAATGTCAGCAATGCGGTGAATGTGAGCTTGGTAAATTTGCCGGAATTTGCCCTTTAACTCAATGTGCTAAAGGGCTATTAAACGGGCCCTGCGGAGGAACTAATAACGGCAAATGTGAGGTGGACCCTGAGCGGGATTGTGCCTGGGTAAAAATTTACGAACGGTTAAAGGCACTGGATATGCTGGAGAAAATGAACGAGATAGTGGAGCCTAAGGATTGGAGCAAAATGACAAGACCCAGGCAAATCGAAGTTGCTCCGCTGGAACTCAAATAACAGCGCCCGGTAAAACTCTGTGGTATCTTATTACTCTGCGAAGTGCCTACTTCGCCGTAGTACCTACGGCTACGAAGGCTGGAAGCTCGCTACGTAGCACGAGGTGACCTCAGTGGTGAGAAATCCGGGTTGGCGCCTCAGCGTGCCGATCATTTCAGTTTCTCTTAAAGAGGTTCCCCGGAAGCTGCTTTATCAGTCCTTTCAGCCGCAGTGAAATAAGGGCCGAGTTGACCTTACCGGCCCCGTTACCTGTGGCTACTATTACCTCGTCGGCGTGCGTCGGCTCGGCCCCTAAGCAGTCGTAAATCCTCTTCTCGGTCCGGCTAAGATTCAGTCGGCCCACATCAAAAAGCGGAGCCTCTACCTCCTGCTGTGCCTTTTCGGCTGACAGAGTCGCGTGCCCCTTCAAATCGGCGCCGATATAGCCCAACGCCTCCATCACATCCTCGACACAATCAACCAGCTTTGCTCCTTCCTTGAGGAGTCTGTGCGAGCCGACATTAAAGGGCGAATCAATCTTGCCCGGCACGACCATGACCTCTCTGTTCTGCGACAGGGCCGCTTTTGCCGTCAGAAGCGCCCCACTTCTCGTCGGTGCTTCTATTACTATCACACCGAGTGCGAGTCCTGAAATAATCCTGTTTCTTGGAGGAAAATTTTCCGGCAGCGCCTCGTATTCAACAGGCAGCTCGCTCAGGCACGCCCCGGACTCGGCTGTAAGTGAAAGCAGTTTTTTATTTTCCGGTGGAAAGATATTTCCCAGGCCGCATCCATGCACCGCGATTGTTCGACCACCCGCAGCCAGCGCGCCGCGGTGGGCGGCTGTGTCGATGCCGCGTGCCATGCCGCTTGCTATGGTAAAACCTGCAGAGGCCAATACATGGGCAAATCGCGCCGCCTGTTCCGCACCGTATGTACTGCACCTGCGTGTGCCCACAATTGCGATAGCGAGATTGTCGGCTCGGTTTAATGTGCCCTTTACATACAGCACGGGCGGCGGGTCGTAAATCTGTCTCAAAGGCGGAGGATAGCGCTTGTCGGCTGCGTTGATAATCCAAACGCCCAACTTAGCTGCTGCAGCCAACTCCTTTTGGGGGTCGAATTTATCTCTGCTGCGTGCGATGCGCTCGGCCGTCCTGGGCCCGATACCGTTCACCTTTGCAAGCTCAGTCACTGACGCCCCGAGCGCCCGGTCAACAGACCTGAAGCGTTTCAAAAGTTTGGCGAACATGACAGGCCCAACTCCATCGGCCCTTATGAGCCTCAGCCACTTTTCAATATCAGGTGAATTTTGATGATCCGTACCGATCCTGCGACCCTCGTAAAAAAATATCCGGCAAAAGTATATCCAATCTCGACCCCCAGTCAAGAACTTAAACTGTTTTGATTTATTCAGTCAGCAGATACAATAGTGGTGCAAATGGTGTAAGATGGAAGTTGTGATATGAAGGTACTCGGTATTGAAGCTTACTATGGCGGCAGTCATAAGGCGTTTTTGGATGGCTGGATAGAGCACAGTCGGCACGATTGGACGCTGCTAACCTTACCCGCTAATAAGTGGAAGTGGCGGATGAGGCATGCGGCGATTACGTTTGCCGACGAGGCAAACAAGCGCACCGGCCGGGGCCAAAGGTGGGATGTCCTCTTTTGTTCGGATATGCTGAACTTAGCTGAATTTCTCGGCCTGGCCGCAGATGCAATTGGACGTGCCGCAAGTGTCGTATATTTCCATGAGAACCAGCTTACGTATCCTGTGCGGTTCGAATCGGAGAGGGACTACCAGTTTGGTGTGACGAATTTAACGACGGCACTGGCTGCGACAGGGATTTGGTTCAATTCAACGTTTCATCGTGACGAGTTTCTGAGCGCTCTGCGGCGTTTCCTGAAGAAAATGCCTGACCATCAACCAATGGATGTAATAGAGCAGATACGGACGAAGTCGGCCATTTATCCACCGGGGATAAATAAACCCCCGGCCCCCAGCCAAAGAAAACCCGGCCCGATGCGGATATTGTGGGCTGCGAGGTGGGAACACGACAAGAATCCGGATGATTTCTTCGAGGCCTTAAAACACCTCAAGGCCCAGGGGACAAATTTTCGTCTGAGTGTAATAGGGCCGCAGTTTCGTGAGGTACCCCAGGTCTTCGCCTGGGCGAAGGATTTTTTCGCCGACCATATCGAACGATGGGGCTACCAGAATCCCAACGACTACACTGCATCGCTTGCCGACGCCGATGTTATTGTGTCAACGGCTACGCACGAGTTTTTCGGGCTAAGCGTAGTTGAAGCGATTGCGGCCGGGGCCTTTCCCATCCTACCCAGGCGGCTAAGCTATCCGGAGCTTTTAGAGTCGGTCCAGATGAAGACCCCGGATGAGTTTTTTTATGACGGCACTGCCTTAGACCTCGCCCGCAAGCTCACGCAGGCCTCCAACCTCATCGAGAAAGACAATTTGTGGCCGTGTGACTTGCAGCGCCGAAACATCCGAATGGAACATCTCTGGTGGCCAAACTCGGCCCCTATCCTCGATGATACCCTCGAGAATCTATCATCGTCATTCTGAGCACTACCCTATCATTCTGAGCGCAAAAAGCCTTTAGCCCTGCCTGCCCTCCGTAGCTCCTGTCCTACGTAGCCTCGCGCGAAGGAGG
>QNBT01000079.1 GCA_003644205.1 Planctomycetota bacterium
CGCGGGCTAAACGTATAACTCCTGGTGGATAATGAGCAACCACTGGCATTTATTACTTTGGTACTTTGGCCCATAGGCGATGGTGATTTGCCTTGGTCGAGCCTGGCTGTTCGTAATGGGTTAGAATCGACATTAAGACCACGAGGCAGACCCTGTACCGGACACCTTAATTTTCCCGTGAGGACATAGGCTACGACCTGTCGAAGTTTGAATTGGAGCTTAATGTTCCACAGCAAAAGGTTACGCCTTCTAAAATGCCAAAAAGGCAAAAAAAGGTTCCTGTTGCCAAAAACCCCTAAACCCAAGTCCACACCAACGGCCCTCGGCAAACGCTACCTCAGCATCAGGGAATAATTAAAGGAAGTCAGGGTGTCTTGGCACGCAGTTCAAGTGGAAAATTTTCTGCGTTTCCTTCCGAAAACTATGCTCCCCAGACCAAGCAGTAGTATAGTTGCCGGCTCGGGTATGACGGTTGCCTTTTCAATTATCACCGGCTCATCGGGAACATCATCCATACCATTTGTCGAGTGCGTCGGGACCTGAGCAATTGCGTCCACAACGTCCATGCCGCTGACAACCTCACCAAAAACGCAGTATCCGGGATTTGACGGGCTTACATAATCCAGAAAAATGTTGTCCACCTTGTTGATGTAAAATTGTGAAGTAGCCGAATCCGGGTCGAGTGTTCGCGCCATTGCGATTGTGCCGCGAGTATTGCTCAGGCCGTTGTAACTCTCATTGACTATCGGGTCACTGGTAGGCTCGTGCTTGTTCAGGTCGGCATCATAAGCGCCTGCCTGAATCACAAAATCATCAATCACACGGTGAAAAATGAGCCCGTCGTAGAAACCCTCCTCTACGTAACCGGTGAAATTATCAACTGTTACCGGCGCTTGCTCCGGATAAAGGTCGATGCCAATATCCCCAAAATTTGTTTCAAAAAGAACATCAATCTCAGAGGCATTTGCCGGAGCGGCAAGGCCAAGCAAGCACATAAAAAGTAAAATATTCTTCATCGACGTGGTCCCCCCTTAAAGCCGATAATAATATGTTTCCGCTTATGCCGAATGAAAGGCAATCCAGCTTACTTGTTATTATCTTCAAGCAATTTCTTCAGAGATGCGTTTTCTCTGCGCGTGGACTCCAGGTCAAACAGCAGGTACTTGACGCTGACTCTGAGGTAATCCAGCGATTCCTGCAGGCCGTTGACACTTTTTCGAAGCTGCTTGTGGCAGTTGCCTGTTTGCTTCACCAGCGCAATGAATTTTGCGCGATGCGACTCCGGCACGGAGTCGATTTCATCAGCCAACTCATTCAGTTTCTGTTCGAATGCTGCTTCATCCACCGCTTATCCCCCTATTTCTTAACACCCTCGACCACTCTCCGAAGCCCTTAATGACGTCTCCTGCCTGCCAGACTGTACCCGCCAGAGGCCCCAGAACCAGGATAATCGCGGAACCGAAAGCTCAATTGTTGAAAACCGTTGTCATACCGCAACCCCCAATTCTGAATTCAGTATTATAATACCACAAATGTCCCTGCAATTCAAGTCGATTGCTCCCGTTGGCCCAAAAAGGCAAAACAATCAAAGCTTAATTGCGCAGAAATGAGATGTTATCGGCCCTTGGTGGAATATTTTTCTCCCTCGTTCTTACCGTGCCCCTTGGTCGCTGGGCCTCAGTTCATCGGCTTCTTCTTAATAACACCGCACCTAATCCGAGTAGCAGTAACGTACCCGGTTCAGGTACTGAGGGCAACGGACCCAGGTCGTGCAGAATCAGGTGGTTGGACGTTTCCTCGTCGTATGTGGTCATGCTGAAAGGTGTCCTGTTTTGCCAAAATCCCGTCAACTGACCCTCCCACGTTTGTCGGGTTCTGTCATATTGATATTGAGAATCAAATGTCAGGTCGTATCCATAAATATCCACAGTGCTGAAACTCTCTGCCCAAAGATTGGTAACATCCCCTTCTAACACAAGTGCCTGGCTACCCGAAGACAGATAAAGCCACTCTACCTTGCCCCCTGTGATACTGATCTCGCTTTGGCCAAAGGCGGACAAATCCCACACTTCGCCCCCTGTAATATTGATTGTACTTGCATCTAAAGCTTCCACTGCTTTAGTAAGGCCGCCACTGATATTAGCCGTGCTGGAACCAAACGGAACGAGTTCATCGACCGCCCCCCCAAATACATCCACTACCGACGTTTCGTCGGCGTCAACATACCAATAGTTATCTCCATTATAGACATCTAAAGCATCTGTGAAATGACCCCCCGGGTAGGCCTCATTCTCAAAATAGACCTCAGCCTCCACGGTTGCAGCCATGCAGCACATAGCCGCTGCAATTACCAGAACTGTCGTGTTCCTTTTCATCTTTCCTTCTCCACAACGCACATCCGTGCAATAAAAACCACAGGACAGTTCAGGAAGAGGATGTGGACATACACTGAGTGCACCTCCTCTCTGGACCTCCTCCAGCGTCATCCCAAATATACCATCGAACCGGCGTTCTGTCAAGCAAAAAGACCGATAAAATTCATTTTTTTGTGAAAACCGTGATTTTCGGGATGGCTTCCGGCCTTTACAGCCCCAAAACACGGTTTTTGGCGGCAAAAAAAAATGCAAAAAAAAGTTAAATTTGGCAAATATTTCTGATAAAATAATAGTGTTTGATAGTAATTTCAAGAGATTTCCAGAGAATAAGGAATAATATGAAGCAGGTGCAGCGAATCGGGGTCTCTCTTGAGACCGAATTACTTTCTGAGTTTGACGAGCTTGTCGCCGAGCAGGGGTATCACAACCGTTCTGAAGCGATACGGGATTTGATACGTAACAGGCTTACTGCGGAACAATTGGCCCACCCGGACACACGTGCCGTCGCGGCCGTATTTGTAGTTTATGACCATCATCGCCCTCAACTCGCACAAAAGCTTATCCGCTTGCAGCACAGCCACTTGTTAAAGACTATCTCCTCAATGCACCTTCACCTTGACCATCACAACTGCCTGGAGGTAATACTGCTTCGCGGCAAGGTCGGCGATATCACAAAATTAGGCGACAATATCGTCAGCCTCAAGGGCGTAAAATTGGGACGTGTAAACCTTATCACCGCTGCCGAATAATTCGCTTGACAAAATAAGCGCAGGCATGTCTTAATATGGCTTTGCAGGGGCGTTTAGCTCAGTGGGCCAGAGCGCACGGATCACACCCGTGAGGTCACAGGTTCGAGTCCTGTAACGCCCATTATCACAGATTTTTTCAGAACAGGCAGATATAATCACAGGGAACATTTCTTTTCCGAAATTCACCAAAAATGAGCCTTTCTACCAAATTGTCGTCGTCTTAGCCGAAAATCTATGTGCAAAACCACCTTACCCGATTCTTTGTGACATAAGCCGAGCGAACAGGACAAGGAATTTTTGAGATTCTGATGATATTTTTACCTGTTTTCCAAAAATGTCCTTGATTATAGAATGAGGACCTGATATAATCTGGGTTTGAGTAATTCCAAAAGGATATAAGGGGCTAAAGAGGAGACGTGATGAAAAGAGAGAGAGGGTTTGCATTTCTTTTCATGAGAGGCTCCATTGAAGTTTAGCCTGTGGTAGTGCGAATGAGACGGGCTGTAATAATAGAGGCGATTTTTTGAGGAGGAACTGCGGAGGAGATGGAAAGGATGAAACAGGCGGTTATTGTTGGGGCGGCGTTTCTGTTTATAGTCAATCCCTTGGTTTTCAGACCGGCTCTTGGGGGCCAGATTGTAGCATGGGGCCATAACACCTATGGTCAGTGCGACGTACCAAAGGGGGACGACTATGTCGCTGTTGCGGCCGGTGGATACCATAGTCTTGCTCTTAAGGCTGATGGTTCATTGGTTGCGTGGGGAGACAATACATACGGCCAGTGCAACGTGCCGGCGGGCAACGATTTTAAGGCTATTGCCTGTGGCGGCTTCCACAGTCTCGCCCTTAAGCTGGATGGCTCGGTTATGGCGTGGGGTTGGAATAATTCGGGTCAATGTAATGTACCATTTCGTAATGACTTCGCAGCCATTGCCGGCGGCGGATACCACAGCCTTGCCATCACCTTCGATGGTACGCTCGTGGCGTGGGGCGACAATACGTATGGTCAGTGCAACGTCCCTTCGGGTAAAAACTTTGAGGACATTATAGGTGATTATTATCACAGCCGGGCTATTAAATCAGATGGTTCGAGCGTAGTGTGGGGGTGGAACAGGTACCAGCAAAGTCAGCCGGCGCCGAACAATGAGTATGCTATGATCGTTGATGGCGGTCACCATACCCTTGCAATCAGATACGATGGTTCATTAGCGGCATGGGGCTGGAATAATTACCACCAGTGTGATGTGCCCACAGGCACTGATTTTGTCGCCGTTGCACGCGGCGGGTATCACAGCCTTGCTCTTAAAGCTGAAGGCTCTCAGGCAACATGGGACCTGAACAAGGCCGGGCACGGTGACGCCCCTGTTGCCAACGAGTTCATCGACCTTGAACGGGGCTGGAGGTACAGCCTTGCTGTGGTCCGTGAGCCGATCACACTTGTTCTGTTAGGTTTAGGCGGCGCGACTCTACTTAGGAAACGCAAGGGATAGAAAATTCTGAACATGCAATTATACCCTTAAGGGTATAAAATTCCCGCGAGCTCGTGCTTCGTAGCGAAGTGCTACTTCGCAGAGTAGTATGGGATCGCAACTTCTTGTTATAAAGGCCAGTTGTCGGTATCCACACATCTATCATCATAATTGCACTAAGCTTATCAAGATATTTGCACGGTGCCGGAAAAGATAATATACTATGGAGTAACCAACAGGTTTTATACCTTTTGCTTTCTTGATTAAAGGGTGCCGCAGTCGCACAAGGATACTATATGATGGGATCAAAAGAGACAGAGCCAAGGCGTTATCTCGTACCGATTGACACGGCTTCAACTCAGCAATTGTTCACGGACTGTCTGGTCATAGGCACCGGGATTGCGGGATTGCGAGCTACGATTCAAGCGGCCCAAAATTGCGGTGTTACACTTGTCTGCAAAGGTTCATTGGCCGACAGCAACACGTGGAACGCCCAGGGTGGTATCGCTTCGGTACTGGCCGATGATGACAGCTTCGCTGATCATATTGCCGATACCTTGGCAACCGGTTGCGGAATTTGCGACAGGGAGGTTGTTGAGCTGGTCGTAAAACAGGGGCCCTGCCTGATTCGTCAACTTACCGATTGGGGCACTGAATTCGACATGGCCGGCGACCAAATTGATATAACCGTTGAGGGAGGCCATAGTCATGCCCGCATCGCGCACGCCCAGGGTGATTCGACCGGCAGGGTGATCGCAGAAGCCTTGATGAGGAAGGTAAAACAAAAACCTAACATAAACGTCATCGAGAATTTTTTTGTTATCGATATTATTACAGATGAAAACGAGTGTGTCGGTGCGATAGGTTGCAACCGGGCTGGTGAGTTTCAGGTTATATGGGCGGCGAGCACTATTCTTGCGACCGGCGGGGCAGGCAGGCTCTATCGCGAGACGACCAACCCGGAAGCTGCGACTGCCGATGGTATTGCAATCGCTTACCGGGCAGGTGCTGTTGTGCGGGATATGGAATTTATGCAGTTCCATCCCACTACACTTTATATTGCAGGCGCTTCGCGTGCTCTGATAACTGAGACGCTTCGTGGTGAGGGCGCAATGCTGCTGGATTCCGAGAACAATCGCTTTATGACGGATTATCACAAAGCCGCGGAACTTGCACCACGCGACGTAGTCAGCCGGGCGATACTGGACAGAATGCTTAAAACCGGCTCAACTCATGTCTATCTTGATATAAGGCACTTTGATAAGAAACACTTCGCGAGGCGGTTTCCGGTTATCAGTGAGCTGTGTGAGAGTTTCGATATAGATGTGAGTAAGGAGCTGATTCCGGTTCGGCCCAGCGCCCACTACATGATAGGTGGAGTGAAGACCGACTCCGAGGGCGCCACAAGCATCAGGAATCTTTACGCATGTGGAGAAGTTGCCTCCACCGGCCTGCACGGAGCAAATCGCCTGGGTAGCAATTCGCTTCTTGAAGGGCTGGTATTTGGTAAAATTGCCGGAAAGTTGGCAAGTGGGCATCCCAAGGCCGGGGCCAATCATCTTAAACACCGCAGGATAAGATGCGACATTGCTCTGTCCGACCGAAGCAGACTTGATGCGGACGATGTCAGAAACTCGTTGCGTGCCCTGATGTGGCGGAATGTGGGCATTACCCGTAAGGCCCAGCCTCTTGCCGAAGCCCAGGAGATTATCGACTTCTGGCAGCGATATGTAATGGATAAGGTATTCGATTCAGCCTACGGCTGGGAATGTCAGAACATGCTGACGGTCTGTCTTTTGATGGCCCAGGCCGCTGAGAAACGCGTCGAAAGCCGGGGGGTGCACTACAGGGAGGATTTTCCCGAGACCGATGATAAAAATTTTGCCAATCATATCGAACTGACACGTAGCCTCCAAGCGTAATTTGTGATATAATATCTCATGAGTGGGTCGGGCGGTCGCCGGTCGTTTGCGGCCGGAGGAAAGTCCGAGCAGGATAGGGCGCGGTGGTGGCTAACGGCCACCCGGGGCGACCCGCGGGCCAGTGCCACAGAAAACACACAGCCGATGGCCCCGCTCCTGCTTTGCATGGCAAAGCAGGAAATCCTAATATCTAATATCGAAATTCTAAACAAATCAGAAATTCGAATGTTCGAATTCTCAAAACGAGTTGTTTTGGTCATTTGAATTTTGGTTATTTGAAATTGTTTCGGATTTCGTGCTTTGTGCTTAGGATTTCTGCTTTTCTGTTCAAAGCAGGTGCGGGGCACAGGTAAAGGTGAAAAGGTGCGGTAAGAGCGCACCGCGTCGCTGGTGACAGCGTCGGCACGGTAAACCCCACCGCCTGCAAGACCAAGTAAGCTGGCTGGATTCTTACAACCGGTTAAGAATCCTTTGCCCGGCCCGGGCAACTGTCAGCGGGTAGGTCGCTTGCCGTTTTTGGCAGAGCCAATCGGTAACGGTTGGTCCAGTTAAATGACCGCCGTCCCGCACCTGCTTTGCACAGCGAAGCAGGAAATTCTAATATCTAATATCGAAACTCGAAACAAATTCGAAATTCAAGTGTTCGAATGCCCGAAACGAGATGTTTGGGCCGTTTGAATTTTGGTTATTTGAAATTGTTTCGGATTTCGTGCTTTGTGCTTAGGATTTCTGCTTTTCTGTTAAAAGCAGGTGCGGGATACAGAACTCGGCTTACAGACCCACTCATTTTTATTTTATATTTTTAATTTTCTATTTTCTATTGAGGGTTGCGTCGGAACAGTTGGGAGTATGGGTATCGTTATGCCAGATAAGCAAAGATTAAAAATACTGTTTTTATGTACCGGTAATGCCTGTCGCAGCCAGATGGCCCAGGGCTGGGCCAGGCATCTGAAAAGCGACTGTATTGAGGCATATTCAGCCGGCGTTACCCCGGTAGGAGTCAGCACAAAGGCAATTCAGGTCATGGCCGAGGCCGGTGTTGATATATCCAGCCATACTTCCAAGCATGTGGACGACCTTTTGGGAATTGATTTTGATTATGTGATAACTGTTTGCGACTACGCAAGCCAGTTATGCCCAATCTTCCCTGGCAAAGCTAAGATATTTCACAGAAGTTTCGATGACCCGTATTTCGCCGAAGGGACCACCGAAGAGGTCTTAGCCCAGTTCAGGCAGGTTCGCGACCAGATAAAGGCCTTCGTCCAAACCCTGCCGGAAAGTCTCGAAGACAATGCCAAATAGATATAAGAACCGGTGGGCTAAAAGCCCGCCCTGCCACATTGCCGCATCTTTGTATGATAAGGTAGCTCGAAATCAAATACGACCTGGAAGCTTGTCCCAAAAAGGCAAGCGGCTTTTTTTTGAATTTTCGGGATTTTGTAGTTGCGTTAGTGTGCGACTTGTGGTAAAATGCGGGCGTACATATGACCTGACGTTTTGGAGGTCAGGAGGTCAAATATCAGCCGTCCGTAGATTGAGTGGTGGGTGATGAAACCCGGAGAGGGTGATGAGGAGAGAGTACCCAGTCCGCCATGAAGTCGCGGACGGCGGCTTTTTGGGGTTCTGGTTCAACTCCCAAAAAGTTGGAATCGTCCCAAAGTTTGGGGATGAAATACTATCGGGGAAAAAGCGTTTATCGCGTTAGGGCTAACAGCAGGTAAGAAAACGGCTCCGAGAGGCTCCCGGA
>QNBT01000080.1 GCA_003644205.1 Planctomycetota bacterium
CGGCTGAATGGGATAATTGTCGATGACCAGCTTGAGTGTAAATATATTGTGAGCATTTATCCAGAAAGCAATCTTTTCATTGTCAGACCACGACATAAGCTGGGCAGGATGAACCTTGTTGAATTCTCTGGCGGCATTTATAAGCTGGGCTCTTTTTCGTCTGAGCGTTTTGTAATCTACCAGGCCCCGGTCGTCAACATAAGTCGAGAAGATTTGCTTGCATGCCTCGTAGAACGCCGGCGTCTCAGAGGAGATTTCCCACTCGTCCTCTGTCTTGCTTTCTGTCTCCTCTTCCCGTTGCCCTTCTTCTTCCTGATGCTTTTTCTCCTCGTCTTGTGCTTTTTCAGGTTCCGGCTTTTTCTCCTCGTCTTGGGGCTTTTCAGGTTCCGGCTCTTGTGATTCAGGAACAGGAGGTTCGTCTGGTTGCTCAAGCTCTACCTGTTCACCTTCCGGCTCCACCGGCTCTGTTTTGGGCGGCTCCGGCTGCTCAAGCTGAACCTCCGGCAGTTGGTCCTGTTGCGACTGCTGCTCGGGAGGGGATTGCACGAGGTCCCCCCGGCCGGAGGGCTGGACTGCAACGCTGCGCTCTTTTTGAGGCTGACAGCCCCAAATTAACACCATTAGCATCGTCAGAGTAACAATTGTCAAAGGTCGTTTTATCATGCCATCATCTATTTTATAAAGCCAAGTGCACTAATTTCCACAGGTGTACAGTATAAAAACCTTATCGAATTTTTCAATAAATAATAGATATCGGCCCCGGAATCCCTGATTATAAAGTTCTGAGCCGCCAATGCCAGTACAGTTTCTCAATTATTCGTAAAACAGCATTTATTATACTCTATGCGGAAAAATTAAGTTTGCTCCTTGGGGACCTATTTCGGCTGTTTTCTGGCCCAGCGCCGGAGAATTCCCATATACGCCGATTATATCGGCGAAATACGTGCATTAGATAACCCCTCGGCGATGCGGAATCCTGCCGGATTGGCACAAATCCGCCCGCTTTTGGCTTCCAGGCCGGCCCACACAAATGGCGAATATACCCCTTCGACCAGAACCGGACCAAGTCAAAAAGATTGAATTTGCTTGACATTACAGCTTATCTAAGCTACTGTTTAACTAATTGCTGCCCGCATGATAGTTATGAGCCCCTTTGCAGAAGGACAAATAGGGATATGAACGGAAAGATACAACGAACCGGTGTGTTAATTCTCATAAGTGTGTCAGTTCTCGTCACCGTGTCCAAGGCGGTTTCGACCAAGCGAATCGACGCCGTGCGCCAGAAGGCCCTGCTTAATAAGGAAGTGCTCGAAGATGCCGACTTCGAGATGATCGACGCTTTTTGGGAAGAAGCGTTAGCCGAGCTGCTGCTTGCGGAAGACCTTTCGGAGATAGTACGCATAAGGAGTCAGATTTTCGCGTGCAGGGGCAATGACGAACCCTGTCAATACTCAGTTGGTTTCATCGCCTCCGCGAAAAAACATCTAACATCTGCTTTCGACGAGGTGCAAAGCTGGGAGGCCGACCAGCGAAAAATCTGGGTAGAGCGCAATCTTATCATTCTGACAGCACAATTGGCAAACGCCGAGTTGGTCGAGTTCGGTATGAGAATGATAGGACATGAAAACACAACCGTTCGCTACTGGGCCGTAAAGGCGCTAACCAATTCGGGCATCGTCAGGTATTTGAATTCGCCTGATTTTTCAGACGCGGAATTGGCTGTCAGAATCATCGGCCAACTCGAAACCACGGTCAATAAGGAAACGCATCCTGAAATCATCAGTTTGATAGCAACCTTTGCCGGCCAGGTCGATGAGCCTCTTGCGGAGCAATTGTTTACGAAGATTGTCGATTTGCGCACACAAGCGTATGAGAACTGGACGGTCAAGTATGAACTGATGGATGCCAAGCTGCTCATATCGTTGGGAAATGAAATTCTCTCCCAAGAGTCCCAACAAACAAGAGCCGAGCTGGGTCGCAAGTTTGCCCAGTTGTATTCTTACGTGATGCAAAGGTATATTCTCGGAGAAGGTGTGCTGAACGATGCCTCGAAACAGCAGTTAGCTTCGGTGTTGGTGGAAGTTGAACAATCAGTACTCGGCAAACTCTTGGGCATAACACAATCAACTATCAGAAAGTTCTTTGAGAAGATGTTGACCAAGAAGACGGTTGAGCAAAAGGATTATTCAGCGTTGGAAAGAGAGCACGATTCTCTCCTTGGTTCTGCTGCCGGCAAAGGCTATCTGCCTGTTGCCCTTAATTTTGACTACGGCAAAAATCCAGACAATACAGCTAAAACCAGCCCGAAAAAGCTTGGACCGCCACCGTCAAAACAGGGTGAAGGCGAAGCTGCGGCGGCTGAAACCGGAGCCGCCGAGACAAGTGGTTAACGATAATAAGCTTGCCCGTTACGATATTGACGCAATCAGACATTGTAGGTTTGATTGGATGATAAACAAGCACGGCATTATTACACTATTGCTTTTTGCCTCAATGATTATCAGTAGTTGCGGCAAATCCCCCCAAGACAACGGCACTCAGGAGATGGTTCTGTATTCCGCTTTGCCGAGCAAGATAAGAGGGCTTGATCCTGGGGACATCGGGGATGTACTTTCGGCAACGGTAGCCGGGCAGATATTCGAATGTCTTTATCAGTATCATTATCTGAAGAGGCCGTACGAATTGATTCCCCAACTTGCAGAAGATATGCCCGAGGTTAGTGCCGACTGCCTCACTTACACGATTAAGGTCAAAAAGGGCGTTTACTTCACAGATGACCCAGCCTTTGAGAACGGCAAGGGCAGGGAATTGAGGGCGGAGGATTTTATCTTTGCCTGGAAAAGGATCGCCGACGTCAAATACCTCAGCAAAAACTGGTGGATATTCGACGGCAGAATTGTTGGATTTGATGAGTTTCGCGAATATACCAAGAGTTGTGAAAAAGCCGCCGATGTCGATTATTCACGTCCGGTCGAAGGGCTTCAAACACCTGACGATTATACTCTTGTGATAAAGCTGACAAGACCCTGGCCGCAAATAATATATCTGTTGGCTCATCAGCCAACCGCTCCCGTCGCAAGAGAAGTGGTTGACTACTATGGTAAAGATATCGTCAGTCATCCGATTGGCACTGGGCCTTTCATACTCAAGACCTGGCATCGCGGAAGCTATATTGAGATGGTCCGGAACCCGGGCTTTCGCCAACAGTTTTATCCGACCGAGGGCGAGCCCGGGGACGCTGAGGCGGGGCTTTTGGCAGATTCCGGCAAGCGGCTGCCCTTTTGTGATAGAATAGTATGGACTTTCATCGAGGAGGATCAACCCCGCTGGTTGCAGTTTTTGTTAGGCAAGCTTGATTCATCAGCCATCCCCAAAGACAATTTCGCCCAGGCCGTTGACATGTCACAAAAATTAACCCCCGGGATGAAGGAGCGAAATATACATCTAAAGACATTTCGCGACCCCGACACCTTCTGGATTGGCTTTAACATGGAAGACCCGATTGTCGGTAAGAACAAGCCTCTGCGCAAGGCGCTGAGTTATGCAATTGACCGCTCAAAAAGCAACGAGCTGTTCTCGAATAATCGCAACGACCTGGCATACGGTTTTATACCGCCTTTGATGAAGGCGTATGATCCCAATGTCCGAGATATCGGTATAAGCTATGACCCCCAAAAGGCCCGGCAGTTTGTCAGACAGGCCGAACGTGTACACGGTGGTAAACTTCCTCAGTTAAAGTTATCTATGCCCGGCACCGATACGCTGAGCCGGCAGATGGGCCAATTCTACCAGCGCGGGTTTGAGGAAATCGGGCTCGATGTCGAAGTTGAGTACATGGACTGGCCCACATTTCAGGATAAACTCAAGACCAAAGGCGCCCAAATTTTTTCGTTAGGGTGGATAGCGGACTATCCGGATGCAGAAAACTTTCTGCAATTATTCTACAGCAAGAACGTCTCGCCCGGTTCGAATAATTTCAATTACGCCAGCGACGAGTTCGATAAGTTGTATGAAAAGGTAATAACAATGCCGGATAGTCCTGAACGTATCGCCCTATATCGCAAGGCTGAGCGACTTATTATTGAGGATTGTCCTGCCGCTTTTCTATTTCACCGTGTGGCGTATGTGTTACACCATGACTGGGTGCTGAATTACAAGCCGCATGCCTTTCAATACGGCCTGTCAAAATATCGCAGGATTGATTTAGAAAAACGCGGAGCTTATAAGGAATTATTGAAGAAGAGCAGATGACCACTTACATAATAAGACGCCTTTTGTATATGGTGCCGATTGTATTCGGCATTTTGCTGCTTACTTTTGTGTTGTTCAATCTTATCGGAGGCGACCCCGCAATTGAGATGGCCGGGAAGGGCGCCACCGCCGAAACGATAGCTGAAATCCGCGCCGAGTACGGGCTTGATAAGCCGCTATTCTTATCCTGGGACAGCCAGTTCATAAATCACTTCAAAAACGCCCTGACGTTTCGCTTTGGCCGGGCCCGCGACCGTGAGCTTATAACGGACAAGATTTTGCGCGGGGCCGGGCCCTCCCTGTCGCTTATGGTGCCGATGTTTTTCGGGACGATAGCCATCTCAATAAGCCTGTCGCTGGTAGTGGCGTTCATGCGAGGCTCAAAGTGGGATACCCTTATTGTGGTTGTCTGCGTGGCAGGAATGAGCCTGCCATATTTGAGCTTCATCCTTTTCGGCCAGTATTTTCTCGCATATAAGTTAGGGTGGTTCCCGGTGTTCTTTTCGCACGACCTGAGCACCGCCCGGTATGTGGCTCTTCCCGTGATTATCGGCATACTTGCAGGCCTGGGCAGCTACCTGCGGTTTTATCGAACGGTCATGTTGGATGAGATGCGTGCCGACTACGTCCGTACCGCCTTTGCCAAGGGTCTGACAACAAGTCGTGTATTATTCCAACATGTGCTCAAAAACGCGATGATTCCAATAATCACCCAGGTTGTTCTTGCGATACCGTTTCTGTTTTTGGGTTCGTTGTTGCTGGAGCGTTTCTTCGGAATACCGGGCCTCGGGTATCTGATGGTAGAAGCGATAGGGGCACGTGATTACTTCGTTATCAGTGCCATGACTTTCATAAGCGCTATACTCTATGTAGTTTTCAATGTCATTACGGATGTATGTTATGCGTTAGTCGATCCGAGGGTCTCTTTTGACTGATTTGCAAAGCGCAACAGGTCTGAAATCACAGAAAGGCCGAAGTCTTTGGGCTGACGGCCTTTGCCGTCTGCGCAAGCAGAAGTTGGCCATGCTATGCTTTGTCATAGTGGCGATGTATCTGTCCCTGGCGGTTTTTATGTATTTGGCTGAAACCTTTCAATGGGATATCGACGTAGCTAACTGGTCCGAGGAAGTGGGCGACTCCTATCAGCCGCCGACTATCAAACACCCATTTGGAACCGACATTTTCGGCCAGTCCGTCTTCAGGAAGACGCTTTACGGCGCAAAAATTTCTATAACCGTCGCGCTGTGTGCATCGCTTATCAGTTTGTCAATCGGTGTTCCCCTGGGCGCAATCGCCGGATACTTCGGCGGCATAGTCGATGAAATCATTGTCTGGATATACTCGACCTTAAGCTCAATTCCATATATCATCTTGATTATGGCCTTTGCGGTGGTTCTTCAGGATAAAACCCTCTTTGGTGTCAAGCTCACCGGAATAACCGCGGTTTACTTAGCTATTGGATTGACCAGTTGGGTCGGTATCTGCCGACTGATACGGGGCGAAGTCATGAAACGCAAACAAAGCGAATATGTCCTTGCCGCTCGCTCCTACGGCTGCCCGGCTCCCAAAATCATATTCAGGCATCTCTTGCCGAACGTTTTCCACATTGTGATTATTAGTTTCTCGCTGCGTTTTGTCAGTTTTATTCATGCTGAAGTAATATTGAGCTTCCTCGGGCTGGGCGAAGCGAACCGACCAAGCTGGGGCGCTATGATTAACGATGCACGGATAGAGCTTTCGCGAGGAGTCTGGTGGCAAATGACGGCTGCGACGATCGCCATTTTCCTTATTTCGCTGGCACTGAACATCTTCGGCGACGCCCTGAGGGATTGCCTCGACCCGAAATTGAGAACACAGTAAAAGATTAGCAATGGATATGCAAACTGAGTCGCCGCCGGCTATCGTGAAAAAACCTATATCCAGAACGAGAAGCCGCCTGAAATCTTTGATTGAGCAAAATATAGCTGCAATTTGACTTGAAAAGGATTTGTGGTATGATGACCTGTACTGTTAATTTATGAAGACTCGGGGCCTGTTGGCAGATGGATACAGAACAGATTATGCAGATAAGTAAAGAAGGCGATGTTACCGTAGTTTCCTTCGGCCTGGAGAGTATAACGGGACTTTCGGGGCTGGAACATATCAGCCGTCGGTTACGCGCACTCATAACCGACCAGAAGCCGGGCAAATTGATAGTCGATTTTGCCGGGGTGAAGTTTTTCTCATCACAAATGTTGGGGCTGCTTGTTGACATCTGGCGAAAACTCGGTGATTACGGCGGCATATTGTTGATTAGCGGCATAAACCCACAGCTCAACAGGGTCTTCAAAATTACAAATCTCGATAAAATCTTTGATTTCTATCCCGACCGGGCAAGCGCCGTCAAGGCAATGCCTGAGAAGAAATTGTAAATTTTCTGGTTAAGGAGTCAGCAGATGTATATTCAGACACAATTCTCCGTTTTCATGGTAAATAAACCAGGCGTTCTGGCCCAGGTGCTGACTGAAATAGCCGGCGCCAGGATTAATCTTATCGCCATCACTATGATGGATTCTGTCGAACACGGCGTTATGCGCCTTGTAGGACGGTCGCCCAACAGAATCCGCACAGCCCTGAAAGGATTGAATATGCCGTTCAGTGAAACCGAAGTTTTGTGTGTTACCCTCTCCAACAGGGCCGGTGCTCTGGCAGACATCACCCAAAAGCTCGCCCAAGCCCACATAAACATCTCTTATGCCTACTGCACCGCCGGCGCCAAAGGCGGAAAGACCACCGGCGTTCTGAAGGTTGCCGACGTGAAAAAGGCCGTAAAGGTACTGGCAAGCCACGCCGACAAAGCCGGCAAATCAAAGCCGACGGTAAGACGCTCCCCAGCCTCGAGAAGATAACAACATGGTTTCAGCAAATAATTTGCCCCGTAAAATAAACAGTCGTAAAGAAATAGGGGTGTCTGTCGCCCCGTTGGGGCTTTATTTGTTTCGGCGCTATTTGGGTGCCGGGGCTTACGCCCCGGCCTACGTATCTTTTGCCCCGTTGGGGCAAAAAATCGCGTCCCAACAAATGAACAGCTGTGAAGCAACGACAAAAATCGAGTCAAGCCGCGAAGCGGCAATAGACATGTAGTCTGAGGCGTCAGCCTCAGGAACAAAAATCGATAACCAACAAGCCGCGAAGCGGCGACAGAAACAAGGAGAGAGCGAATGGCTGGAGCATATTCATGTTTACGGTATCACCTGGTATTTAGCACAAAGGATCGAGAGCCGTTTATCACAACCCAGATTTCCTCGCGTTTGCATGAATATCTGGGAGGCATTATTAAGGGCAATGGCGGTTTGCCACTGGCCATAGGCGGGACAACAAACCATGTACATCTGCTTGTGTCTCTTCGGCCGGATACATCTGTTTCCGAGATTGTTCGGGTTCTAAAAAGTAACTCCTCAAAATGGATTCATGAGAACTTTTTGCAATGTAAAACCTTCGCATGGCAGAGAGGCTACGGAGCTTTTTCTGTGAGCCGCTCTCAGTCAGGGAGTGTAAAGGCGTACATTGCCGACCAGTTAAAACATCATCGAACACGCTCCTTCGAGGATGAATTTGTTGAATTTCTCAAACGCAACGGGATTGAATATGACTCTCGCTATATATGGGGTTGACCGGCCCGAAATGGTATGTTCTGTCGCCCCGTTGGGGCTTTGTTTTGTTTTGGCTCCATTTGGTTACCGGGGCTTACGCCCCGGCCTACGTATCTTTTGCCCCTTTGGGGCAAAAAATGGAGAATCAGTCACGAAGCAACAATAGAAATTGAGTCAAGCCGCGAAGCGGCGCAAGATACGTAGCCTGAGGCGTCAGCCTCAGGAAAAGAAAACGCGAATCAGTAAAAGTCAAGCCGCGAAGCGGTGCAAGATACGTAGCCTGAGGCGTCAGCCTCAGGAAAAGAAAACGCGAA
>QNBT01000081.1 GCA_003644205.1 Planctomycetota bacterium
AGTACCCGTAGAGCTAACCCAAGTTACGCAGTTGTAGCAAAATAAAAAATTTTTTCGGCATTGAATCGGCGATTGCTGTTTGTCAATTCGGCTCACAAGCCCAAAGCCCGATGTAGTGAAGACTTTTTGCGAAAATCGCCCTTGACGCTATCAAAAACCCCCATTCAACTTCATAACTGCGTAACTTGGGTTAACAATTCGCCGAACGTCACAGTAGAGAGGGTCATTGGGTACGGCAACCCGAATAAGATGAATCTTGTTGGCTTGACTACCTATCCTCGCTCATCTTGTATGACCCTGAAGAAATACATTGGCAATTCCAAAAGCAGTGTGGTGGTCAAGCATAAGGAAGTGGTGAACAAAAAGGTCAAAGAATGGAAAAGGATTACCGAAGTGCCGCCACTGCCTGAGTCTCTTCCACAGTTCACGGTAAAGGCCAAACTTATCGCTGTATTTGAAGATGGTTCCCAACAGATCGCTTTCGACGAGACCATTAATTTTGATCTGGCAGGCAGCGAATAGCGTTCCTGCTGAAATAGTTTCAAAATCAAGTTGGAAACCTTAAATTGTTGAGAGCAATGTGATATTCTATCAGAAAAGAGGCTCAGTCCCGATGTATCGGGATAGCTGGGCTAAGATATACAATGGTATATGGGAAATCCCAGATAAATAAACAAAAATAGGATACGAAAAAAATGAGACATCTAATTACAGGTCTATGCTTGATAGTATGTTTTGGAAACAGCTTGGTTTCCGGAGCCAACAAAGAAGTATCTGGAACCAGTAGTTTGCCCGCGAATCAAGTGAAAGAAACGACCGAGAACAAATGGGAAGTCAGTGCCCCTGTTCTGTCTGCAGGACCTGAACGTTCCTTCGATGAGGTTTCTGTAAAGGATCCGTCTGTCGTTTTTTACAAAGACAGGTGGCATGTATTTTACACAGCACGAAGCAAGACGGAATACACAACAGGTTACGTTTCTTCTGATCAACTGACGAACCTGCGGTCGGTACAAAGACACGAACTCAAAATGATCAGAGGTAAATCAAGATATGGCTGCGCGCCTCAGGTCTTTTATTATCAACCACAGCGCAAATGGTATCTGATCTTCCAGAATCGAGATTCGAACTACCAGCCGATGTTCTCTACTACAGAAACGATCTCTGAACCTGATACGTGGAGCGATCCGAAATCCCTTCTCTCTAAGGATACCCCGGAGAAGTGGATAGATTTTTGGGTTATCTGTGACAAGACAAAAGCATATCTGTTCTATACACAGGGACACAACGACGTCATGGTCAGGTCGACGAGTCTTGAGGAGTTTCCTGGTGGCTGGGGCAAGAGCAGGAAGGTCTTTGATAACATCCATGAAGCTGTTCATGTGTACAAGGTGAAAGATCGTAGTGAGTACCACATGATATACGAACTGAATCGAGGCGGTATTCGGTCATTCGGTCTGGCCAGCGCAACACATCTTGAAGGCCCATGGAAGAAGGTGACCGACCGTTATGCAACCGGAGAACAACTCTGCTATGACGAGAAAATCAACAAGTGGACTCATATGGTCTCTCACGGTGAGGCGATCAGGTCTAGCTATAATGAATTAATGGAATACGATCCGAAAAACTGCAGATGGCTTATTCAGGGGATCCTAAAGAAAGACTCGAAAAGGCCTTATCCGTCGCTTCCCTGGAAACTGGGCATAATAAACAAGGTCGAATCCGGTCGCATTCAAGACAAACCGGTCGCCTCAGCCTGTATTAACTTATTCAATAGTTCCTTCATAAACGTGGACAATTATAACATAATACGATTCAGGTGGTAATTAAGTCGTCGGAAGGATTGTTGCTGATGTACTTTAGAAGCGAAGGTTTAAGTCTCACTTCTGTTCTGCTGCGCGCCCGGCGGCGAGCGCATCGGGCAGAGTCAGGCCCCCTTCGTACAGTGCCCTGCCGATGACTACACCGCCGGCGCCTAATTGGCCGAGCTTCCTGACATCTTCGACTGTGGTTACACCACCGGCGGCGATTACAGGGACTTCTACTGAGTCCACCAATGCCTTCGTTCGCTCAAAATTTGGCCCTGAAAGCATCCCATCCTTTGTAATGTCAGTGTATATGATTGCAGCTATCGGCAGCCTGGCCGCCTGGGTCGCAAACTCCAGGAGCTGCTCGTGGCTGTCCTGGGCCCATCCATGTGTCGCAACCTTGGAGCCTCTTGCGTCCAGTCCGAGCACCAGTTTGCCGCTGAACGCCTCGGCCATCTCGCCAAACCAGTCGAACCTGTCCACGGCACTGGTGCCGATTATCACTCGCCCCGCTCCGATATCGAGCAATTGGGCTATGGAAGCTTCGTCGCGAATACCGCCGCCGACTTCAATCTTCAAGTCCACTGCGGTCGCTATTGCCTCAATGGCCGCATGGTTGATGCACCTGCCGAGGCGAGCTCCGTCCAGGTCCACTATATGTAATCGAGTAGCGCCGGCGGCGAAAAACTGTCGCGCCTGCTTCACCGGGTCAGGCTCATATGTTATCTGCCGGTGATATTCGCCCTGGATAAGCCTGACACATTTGCCGTCGATCAAATCAATTGCAGGTATTACATCCATATAAGTTAGATAATCGGCTTGCGTCTCTGAATTCTTGAGAAAAACCGGATTTATAGAGCGTCTGCCATTGAAAATCCATACACCTTTTATTGCTGTCAACTTCCGCACCGAAAGCTATAATGAACGACTCTAATATGTTTATTGATGAGGCGAAAATCTGGGTCAAGGCCGGTGACGGCGGTCACGGATGTATAAGCTTCCGGCGCGAGAAATTCGTTCCCAAAGGCGGGCCTGACGGCGGCGACGGGGGCAGCGGTGGAAGTGTATATTTCGAAGCGGTCGAAAATGTGGACACCCTGACGGATTTTGCGGGCAGGCACCACTTCCGCGCAGCTAACGGCGGCGGCGGTGAAGGCGCAAACCGACACGGCGCCGACGGCGAGGACCTTGTGATACGTGTGCCGGTCGGGACGCTTGTTTATGATGCAGACCTTGACATTCTACTGAAGGATTTGAATGAGGTCGGGATGAAGGTATGTATCTGCCGGGGGGGCAGGGGCGGCAAGGGAAATAAGGCATTTGCCACGAGCACACGACAGACCCCGAGGTTCTCTACGCCCGGCAAAGCGGGGCAGGAAAGGAACCTGCGGCTCGAACTTAAACTCATAGCTGATGTCGGCCTGGTAGGAATGCCCAATGCCGGCAAGAGCACGTTGATTTCGAGATGCTCGCAGGCAAGACCCAAGATAGCCGATTATCCCTTTACCACCCTCAGCCCGGTGTTAGGGATTATTGAACTGACCGATTTTCGCCGATTCGTCATGGCCGATATTCCGGGCCTGATAGAGGGTGCTCATGAGGGGGCCGGATTGGGCCATGAGTTCCTGCGCCACATAGAAAGGACTCGCATTATCGTGCATATACTTGATATAATGCCTTCCGATGGGTCCGACCCCGTGGCTAATTATGAAAAAATCCGCGCCGAATTAGCCCTTCACAGCAGTATCTTAGCCGAGAAGAAGGAGGTGGTCGTCCTCAACAAGATAGACCTTGACCCTGACGACACCGTGACCAAGAGTATCACCAACAGGCTGCAAAAAGGGGGTCGGGAACCTTTGCCGGTTATGGCGATATCGGCGGTAACCGGCAGGGGCATCGGCAAACTGAATGAAACACTATGGGCCATGGTTAAAGGAAGGGTCTAATGAACATAGTCGCAATTGATATTGGCAATACGACAATTACGGTGGCGCTGTTTCTCAAGGACACGGAGGAATTTATTGAATCGGTACCGGGCAGTACGCCCGCGAAACTGAAGAAACTGCTCACATCGGCCTGGGAGCAGGTTCCTCTCGTAAAAGGCGCCAAGGTCCCAAAAAAAGACGGCGTTATTGTCGTCAGCAGCGTACAGCCGGCCTGGACCCGGCAGGTGGCCGATATCTGCAAAAAAGACCTTGATGAAAAGGTCAAGGTTATCGGCAAGGACGTATCCCTTCCGATTGAAACAGCGGTTGACGATAATATGGAAGTTGGTACGGACAGGCTTGTCTCGGCCGCAGCGGCCTTTGCAGTAGTCGAAGATGCGGTTGTCGTGGCCGATTTCGGAACCGCTGTTACCATCGACCTTGTTGACGAAAAGGGCGTCTTTTTGGGAGGTTGTATCCTCCCCGGATTTGAATTAGGTGCAAAGGCCTTAGCTGACGGTACCGCGAAACTTCCTAAGATCCGGGTAACAAGGCCAAGAGACCCGATTGGCGCAAATACCAGCGAGGCTATTAATTGCGGGCTGTATTACTCGGCAGCAGGTGCCCTTGAGGCGGTGGTGAGACGCTATGCCGAGCAAATAGGAAAATGGCCACAGGTAATCATCACCGGCGGAGCCGCGGATGTTATTAAAGACGATTGCAAATTCGTCGATTCATGGGTGCCGAACCTTGCGGTCAAAGGAGTCGTCCTGGCTTATAAAAAGTACCTCGAAGACCAGACACGGCTCGTAGAACCGGGAAGAAATCGAAAATCAACAAATTAACCTCTTTGGCGCCACAAGTCGGCTTTTAAGCAAAACACAATGGGAACCGCGAACCACGAACCACAAACCACGAACAAAACGCTGGCCTGTGTTACAACCGCCAAGGGCACAGGGGCGATATCGAGCATCCAGCTCGCCGGGCCGTCGGCTGGGGCGATTATCAGAAAGGTATTCACACCGACCGGCCGCAGAGAAGTTGACTTTGACATCGGCGACATCTCTATAGGCCATATTATTGACGGCCCACAGGTCATTGACCAGGTGGTTGTCGGGTGCGAGGGGCCTGACAACTTTGCGATTAACTGCCACTGCAATCCCATCATCGTTGAAATGATAATGAAACTTCTAAAAAGGTATGGGGCCCAGCCGGCCGGTACACCTCAAATGCTTGCACAACAACTCGCCTCGGTTGACAAGCCAAATGCTATTGCAGTAGAAGCAAGACTGGCACAATTAGAGGCGGTTACGCTCGAAGGAGTGAAAATCATTGCCAACCAGGCAAGAGCAGGCCTTGGGAAAATTGCCGGCCAATGGCTGGAAAATATCAACTCTTTGACAGTGCAGGATATCCGGCTGCAATGCAAAAGGATAATCACCGACACCAAAACGGCCAATCTGATTATAAACGGTTGTAAGGTGGTGATAGCAGGGCCGCCGAACAGCGGCAAAAGCACGCTTTTGAACTGTCTGTCGGGAAGAGATAAGGCAATTGTTGCAGATACCGCGGGAACTACGCGCGACTGGGTAACCGGCAAATGTCGAACGGACCGCCTGTTGATGGAATTAATCGACACCGCAGGTTTGGATGAGAACCTGCGGGGTACAACCAAAATCAATGAGGAAGCTCAAAAAAGAGCCGTAAAGCTATTGGCTAACTGTGATTTGGTCCTGTTTGTTCTGGATGGGAGCAGGAAAATTGTGAACGAAGAATTAAAATTCAAAAGCGGCCTTCTAAAAGGCAAAAGGGTTCTGGTTGTCTGGAACAAGCTGGATCTGGGCCAAAAGGCTGACCAGAGTCAATTAAACTTAAATTTTACAGCCAGTGTCAGCATAAGTGCAAAGTCCGGTTACGGAATCGAGCTGCTGTTGAAGAGAATTCGAGAAATATTAGGTGTTAAAGACTTCAGCTTGAATACCCCCGTCTGTATCTCTCAAAGGCAATTAGAACTCTTGACGCTAATCTGTCGTACACGTACTAAGACCAGGGCCAAAGAACTAATCACGGAGCTACTAAGCGATAAAAACTATATATAAGGGACACTTATCATTCTAAAAGTTATGGTGATAGAAATGTAATGTTGACAAAGAATTGCTGCCTTATAGGCTGTTGAGCATTTTTTGTATAAGTACTTATACGTTTGTGTGGCCTTTGTAACCCCCCTTTTTCAAGTTTTTACAGTTTGGGCTTGACTTGGCAGCAGTTTTTTGTTAAGTTCAAGGGCGAATGGTAGCATCAGGAAAAATAATGAGGAAACGCTCTAAGAAGACGAAGAATAAAACCTCCTCTGTTGGCAAAGTAAAGCGCAAAGCTGCGTTCAGGACCTATGCAAAGGCAATGGGATACCTGTTTGACAGGACCGACTATGAGAGGCAGGAGAGGCTGCGCTATAATGTCACAACGTTTGATCTTAGGCGCATGGAACGGCTCATGCGGGGCTTAGGCAATCCCCACAGGAAGATAGAGACGGTACATATTGCCGGCACAAAGGGCAAAGGTTCAACCGCTACTATGTTAGCGAGGATGATAGAGGCAAATGGCTATAGGGTGGGCCTTTATACCTCGCCGCACGTTAGCAATCTGCATGAAAGAATCGCAATCAACTCGCGCATGATTTCTCGAAGGGAGATGACCGGCCTTATTAATCGAGCCCACACCAGTATTGAGAAGATGGTTAAAAGAGAGGATGCACCGACATTTTTCGAGATAATGACGGCACTGGCGTTTATGCACTTTGTCGATAAGGAGGTGGATATCGCGATTATTGAGACTGGTTTGGGAGGTAGGCTTGATAGCACAAATGTTATTCGGCCGGCTGTCATCGGGATTACCAGCATCAGTATAGACCACCAGAACCTGCTTGGCGATAGCCTTAGTAGTATTGCCAAGGAGAAAGCCGGGGTGATGAAGAAAGGTGTACCGGTGATTACGGTCCCACAGGAGCCGGACGCGATGCGCATGCTCAAGAGAACAGCTACCGCCGTAAGGGCGCCGCTGAGTGTTACGGGGCGGGATATCGACTTCTCATATAGATTTGAATCGTCCCGCGAAGAGGGGCCTCACACGCGGATTTGTGTAACCACGCCACATAGCAAGTTTGAGCATTTGCGTGTGCCCTTGCCCGGCGAACATCAAGCCTTCAACTGCGGTCTGGCTCTGGCGGTGCTGGATAAGCTCAAGACACAGGGCTACGAGATTGACGATGAAAAGGCAATCAACGGACTCAAAGGTGTTTCGCTCATCGGGCGGATGGAAATTATCTGCGATGACCCGAGAATCATTGTCGATACTGCGCACAACGCCGCCAGTATTCGCGCGCTTGTTCAGGCTATCGGTCAGCATGTGCCTTATGATTCTATGGTGGTTATATTCGGTTGCAATAATGACAAGGACATTTGCGGGATGCTGCACCAGTTGCAGTACGGCGCCGACAAAGTCGTTTTTACAAGAAGCAACTCTCCAAAGGCGGTCTTTCCGCAGGATTTGGCGGACATGTACACCGAGATGTGCGGCAAAATGTGCCAGACCTCGCTGAGTGTTGCAGAGGCAATCAAGATAGCAAAAAGTGCGGTCAGCAAAGAAGACCTCATCTGCATAACGGGCAGTTTCTATCTCGTCGGACAGGCCAAGGAACTGTTGCAGCCGGGCTAATTGTCCTGCCAGTAAGGGCAAAGATAAATTCCGCCCGGCCGCATATCAAAAAATCGTGGGCTGTGAAGGAAAGGGCCATAATTTATCGGACGTTCCAGGTGCGAATGGTCAACAACAACGAAACAATTGTAACGGGCTGCTTTAACATGGGGCCAGGTTTTTTAAAAAAATTGAATTTTTTAATTGCTTCGCACGCCAAAGCCGATAAACTTTCCGTAAAGATGGTGTGGAGAGCCTGTTGGGGCTCCAGCCATATTAACATATACGGCGTACAGAATTGATGAGATTCTCTAACAAGGGCTATCTGCAAAAACGATAGTTTAAGTGGATATCAGGGACTAAACTGGTTAAGAGCTTGAAAGGAGACCGAAATGAAAAAAGGAATAGTTGCGGTAACTACTATGATGTTGTTCAGTATGGCCGGAGTAGGCCATGCGGTGGAAACTGAGTATGGTGAGATGGGGATTGATGTCGATGCCACATGGGTCAGCAAGTACATCTTCCGCGGTATTGACAAGCTGGACGACAAGGCGGCGTTTCAGCCGAGCGTCAACTTTGATCTTTTCGACACGGGCTTTAGTTTCGGTGTGTGGTCATCTTTTGCCGGTTCCAGCAAAGGCGGCGGCAGCAAGAGCACGGTAGATGCGGAAGAATGGCGCTACATCCTGACATACGCTAACAGCGTTCTCGACGGTGAACAGTGTCAGACCGATTACGCACTTAGCTATGTGTACTACGATTAC
>QNBT01000082.1 GCA_003644205.1 Planctomycetota bacterium
AAGCCCGACGAGGGTAAGGCGGTCCTTGGGGTCAGCCTTGATAAGCAGCCCGATAAGGAAGCCGTTAAAGAACTTGGAGAGCTGGAATTCGTCAATGAGATTTACGTCTGCAAGCTCGATTGACGTAACTGTATTATTAATCTGTCCAAATTCTATTTGTCGGATAGAACCCCACGTAAAACGTGGGGCTAAATATTTAGCCTTCGGCCGGGTTGTAGGTTTTTGACTCACTAAACAAGAAGGAGTTTTTTTGTATGGCGGCTAAGAAGGTCGGAAAGAAGGGACAGTTGAGCTTTGCTTTCGATAAGAAAGCCGCCGGGCGCGGGTCCCGTGCTAAGAAGAAGGTGAAGAAAAAGGCCAAGAAAAAAAGCGGGACAAGAAAGCCCGCGACCGGAATTAGGAAAAAAACTACGCGGGCCAAATCACAACCGGCAGCGAAGAGGGTTTCAAATCGCCCCAAGGTGCGTGAGGCAGCGACGGCTGAGTCGATGGCGGCCAGGCAGCGCGATATAAGTGTAAGTGAATTTTTTGCGAAGAACCGGCACCTTCTGGGTTTTGACAATCCTCGAAAGGCGCTTCTTACGGCGGTAAAGGAGGCGGTTGATAACTCACTTGATGCGTGTGATGAGGCCCATATCCTGCCGGACCTGACTATAACTATTAAGCCGGTAGCCGAGACGGATAACAAGTTCACACTCAACGTTACGGACAACGGCCCCGGGATAGTGAAGAAACAGGTTCCGAATATCTTCGCAAGGCTTCTTTACGGCAGCAAATTTCATACGCTCAAGATGAGTCGCGGCCAGCAGGGCATCGGCATAAGCGCAGCGGGGATGTACGGCCTGATTACGACCGGTGAGCCGGTGCAGATTATCACACGGACCAGGGCGAGTGTTCCTGCGCAACATTACCACGTGCAGATAGATACTGCGAAGAACCGGCCGGAGGTGGTGTTGGATGAGGAATGTGAGTTTGAGCTTGGAACCGGCACGAGTGTTACGATAATCTTAGAGGGCAGGTATCAGAAGGGCAGACAATCTGTTGACGAATACATTTCTCAGACGGCTATGGCCAATCCACATGCGACGATAGTCTATAATGCACCGGACGGTAAGACATACGAGTATCGTCGAAAAAGCAAGGAGATGCCGTTTGTCCCGATTGAAATCAAGCCGCACCCTTACGGTGTGGAAGTTGGTGTTCTATACAAGATGGCAAGAGACAGCAGATGCAAGACGATTTCGGAGTTTTTGCGGACTGAGTTTTCACGGGTAAGTCCCCGTCTTGCGGCGGTGATAGCCAAGACTGCCAGGCTTTCTTCAAGGTTAAGGCCGAAGAAGATTACGCTGAAAGAAGCGGAGCGTTTGCACACGGCAATTAATTCGACGAAGATTATGGCGCCTTCGAGTGATTGTATCGGGCCGATAGGTGAAGATAAGTTAGTGGAGGGTCTCAAGAGAGTAGTTGACGCCCGGTTCTATGCCGGTTGTACGAGGAGGCCTTCGGTTTATCGGGGCAATCCCTTTCTGATTGAAGCGGCCCTGGCTTATGGGTCGAAGGCGGAGGAGGCCGACGGCGAGCCGGGCAAGGAGCCTCTGATGCGTCTTACACGTATTGCCAATCGCGTGCCGCTACTTTATCAACAGTCTGGTTGCGCGATATACAGGGCGGTTCTGGATACGAACTGGCGCAATTACGGGCTGAGCCAGAGCAGGGGCGCTCTGCCGACGGGACGGGTGTTGCTGATGGTTCATATCGCGTCTGTGTGGGTGCCGTTTACATCCGAGAGCAAGGAGGCAATCGCCCATTACCCGGAGATAATCAAGGAGATAAAATTAGCGGTTCAGGAGTGCGGCAGAAAACTTGGAATGTATGTAAGACGCCAGAAGCGGATTAAGGCGGAGATGGTAAAGCGGAGCTATATCGAGACTTATCTGCCTTATATTGGTGAGGCGCTGGCCGATATTCTAACGCTTAAGGACAGACAGGTAACCACGGTAGTGAAGCGGTTGAAAACCACACTTGAAAAATCACGGAAGATGTAAGGGGGCATAGCTCGCGGTGGCGGCGGAACTTATCATCACCATAAGCGGGATGCGGGGGATAGTCGGCCGGAATCTGACGGCGGCGGTGGCGACGGAATACGGGTGCGCTTTTGGTACATTTTTGAATCGCAATTGCGCAGATAACGGCCGGAGTCTTTCGGTGTGCGTTGGCCGGGATTCACGACCTTCGGGGCGGATGCTGGCTGAGGCAGTAGCGGACGGCTTGTGCTCGGTCGGCATCGATGTGGTTGACCTCGGTATTGTAACTACGCCGGGCGTGGGGATTATGACGAGGCACCTCAAATGCGCCGGTGGAGTTGTTGTTACCGCCTCGCACAATCCGGGCGAATATAACGGGATAAAACTTTTATTAGATAATGGTATTGCGCCTCCTGCGCGATTAGCAGGGCAGATAAAAGAAGCGTTTCTTACGAAGGATTTTGAGCTTGTCGATTCAGTGAGCCGCGGGCGGACATCGCAAAACGACCGAACCGATGCGGTACACATTGAAAAGGTGTTGGCTATTGTTGACAAAGACAGCATTGCCGAGGCGAAGTTTAAGGTTGTTCTGGACAGTGTTAATGGTGCAGGTGGGCGGGTTGGCGTTAAGCTGCTCGAAGAACTCGGCTGCGAGGTGGTTGGGGTAAACACTGAACCGACGGGACAGTTTGCTCATGAACCTGAGCCGACCAGAGAAAACCTGACTGGACTGTGCGAAGAAGTTGGGCGAGCGAATGCTGCAATTGGCTTTGCGCAAGACCCTGATGCGGACCGGTTGGCGATAGTCGATGAGGGCGGCAGATATATCGGCGAGGAATATACACTCGCTCTGGCGGCGAAATATGTCTTCAGCAGATGTACGGGTATGGCGGCGGCGAACCTTTCGACTTCAAGGATGATTGATGATGTTGCTGCCCAGGCCGGCTGCGAGGTTATCCGCACGGCGGTCGGGGAGGCGAACGTGGCGGAGGCAATGATAGACAACGGCTGTGTAATCGGGGGCGAAGGTAACGGCGGCGTGATTGACCTTCGGGTCGGGCCGGTGCGTGATAGTCTCGTGGGGATGGCGCTTGTGTTGGGGCTTATGACTGAGGCGGGCAAAAGTATCAGCGCTCTTGCGGACGAGGTCGGCTGCTACTATATGAATAAGGTGAAGCTGAAGTGCGACTCGGAGAAAATAAAACTCGTTATCGACAGGACAAAAGAAAGATTCACCGGGGCACGTGTTGATTTAACAGATGGAGCAAGGTTTGATTTTGCCGACGGGTGGCTGCATATTCGCCCAAGCAATACAGAACCTGTAATGAGGGTTATAGCCGAGACAAAGACAGCAGAGGCGACCCGAAAATATATCGATACAGTCGGCGGTATTGTGAAAGAAGTGTTAGGCTAATGGATAGCACAAAGACAGAATATGCGAACCGTCAAATCCGGCGGGTAACTTATCTGGGGATTGCCGGCAATATCGTTCTGGCGATTGTCAAGGCCGTGGCTGGGCTAACGGCTGGTTCAATGGCGCTTGTTGCCGACGGTATTCATTCGGTTTCGGATATGGTTACAGATATTGCCTTGTTACTTGGTGTTCATTTCGGTTCGAAAGAACCAGACATCCGGCACCCTTACGGCCACGGCAGAATAGAGACATTTTCCGAGGCATTCATTGCTGTGGCTTTGATTGCAGTTGGCGGACTTTTGATTCAACGAGCGATCGCTGCAATCACGAGGTTGAATTCCGGACAAACCAGCGTGAGCGATGTCGGATGGGTTGCGGTCTGGGTGGCTGTGCTCTCGATTGTGGGCAAGGAGGTGTTGTATAGGATAACCCGGAAGGTCGCGGTGAAAACGAACAGCTCGGCGCTGTATGCCAATGCCTGGCATCATCGCTCCGATGCGCTCAGCTCAATAGCCGTCTTGATTGGGATTGTATCGCTGAAGCTTGGTTATGACCATGGCGACCATGTTGCGACAGTTGCCGTGGGCTTGCTGATAATCCTGATTGGGTTGAAGATATTCCTGGGATGCCTGGAAGAATTGGCCGAGCGGGCTGCAGATTCGGCTACTGTTGAGCAGATAGAGCACATAATCGCTTCGGAAAACCGGATTCGGCAGTGGCACAGGCTGCGGACACGGAACGTGGGCAGAGAGGTTTTTATCGATTTGCATATTCTCGTTGACCCACAATTAGATGTTACAGCGGCGCATGAAATCGCCGAGTCTTTAGAGAGGGCCATGCACACCCGGCTTACCCGGCCGGTAAACATTACCGTGCATGTCGAACCGGACAGACCGGAACTCAGGAAGTAACTGTATGGGCAGGAAAGGGCGGATTGCTTATGAATGACAGAAGCAGTAACGGCAGATTGCATTTGGCTCTGTTGCTCAGCCTGACGGCGGTTTTTGTCTGGTCGGTGATAAAACCGCATGATTTATCTACCTGGTTTCTGGAAGCGCTGCCGGCGATGGCGGGGGTGCTGATTTTGTTACTCACCTATAAGCGATTTCGATTGACTAATCTGGCGTACGTTCTGCCACAACTGCAGCCACATACTGATTGAGCGAACCGGCTATACGATCCGCTTAAACAGAATCACCGACAACTCCTGCCCCAACTGTAACACCAAAATCCCAGGCTTCGATTTATAACTTGTTTATCCCTGCCGGTGCCGGCCCCGCCGGCGACCTCTTCGGCGCCCCTGTCCGCCAGGCCCAATACCGCCGGGACCTGCCGGAGGGAAAAAACCCGGTGGAACTTCAACACCGGGTGCCATCTCTACGGGCCCTCCGTCGATTGAAAGGGCCTTTCCGTTGACAAGGGCATCGGCAATCTTTTTGTGGGCCGACTCTATTATCCTGCCGAAGGTCTGCCGGGAAACCTTCATCTTTTTCGCTGCCTCTTCCTGATAAAGACCCCCAAGGTCAGCCAAACGAACAGCCTCGATTTCATCAACGGTCAGGTTGACACACTGCAGAACGGCGAGCGGTACTCCTCTCGGCTTAAAATAGTTGCTCTGCGGCAGGCAACCAACTCGTCTAAAGTGTCTCGGCCTGGGCATATCAACCTTCCTTCTGCGCACATTTGCTAAGATTTAGAACACAGCCCATGTTAAGAGCGTCATCATGGCTTATAAGACCGCAATGTTTGCGTTCAAAGACAAAATCCGAACCTTCGATTTCCTGTTTAACGTCACTTACGCTTAATCTATCGAATTCTTGTATAGGGTTATCTTCCAAAGTATGCTTGGGATAAACTGAAAGAAAACCATCCTGCTTTAAGATTCGAAAAGCCTCGTCGTACAGTTTTTTCCTGTCACGTCTTTTGAGATAATGCAGAATATCATAAAATAAGATCACATCGACGATTGCGCTTTCCAGCGGCAACCTCAATCGACCTGAAGTCTTTATTATTTTTATATTGGTTAAGTTATAAGCGAGTGCTTTACGCTGCAACTCGTCTAATGCCTGTTGCTCTTTGTCCACGGCATAAACAATTCCTTCGTTTCCGACGACCTTGGCTGCTGGAATAGTGTAATGCCCTACCCTACAGCCGAAATCCAGAACTGTCCGGCCGGATTTGATCCCGACCTTTTTTAGAAATTCCACCCCATCCTTTGCTTCCCATTTTTTCATACCATTCTTCATCAATACTATCCGCTATTTCCCCCAGTCTTATTCTCTTTCGCCAAATACGGCTGTTCCTATTCTGACCATATTGGAACCTTCTTCTATGGCGACCTTATATGAATTTGTCATTCCCATGGAAAGATACTTCATATCCACATTGGGTAAATCAAGCGCCTTGATTCTTTCAAATATTTTTCTTGTTCTTCCGAAGTATGGTCTGACATCTTCAGGGTTCCCAAAACGAGGCCCCATAGTCATCAAACCGGCCAGTCTCAAATGGCCAAGGGCCGATATATCCTTAGCAAGCTTTTCCATATATTCGTCAAAGGGTTCATGTTCAGCCGGCTTTATGCCGGCTTTAGAAAATTCGCTGCCTATATTTACCTCTATATAAACCGGAACGATTTTCTTTTTTGCTCTTTCCACTCTTTTGTCAATAGCTACTGCTTTTTCCAGGGAATCAACCGTTTGAATAACATCAAAGATTCTTAACGCCTTGTTTATTTTGTTCGCTTGCAAATGGCCTATCATGTGCCATTTGACTTTAGCCGCTTCTTTTTGCAAAGCACTGTACATTTGCCCGGCTTCCTGCACATAATTTTGACCTATATCAGTAGCTCCTGCCCCTATCGCTTCTCTTATCTGTTTGATTGTTCTTGTCTTGACTGAGAGAACAATTGTCACATCTTTTGGAATTTCCTGTCTTATCTTGACATAATTCATTGAAATGCTCATTTTCATTCCATCAACTTTTTATACCCCTAAGGGTCTAAAATTCCCGCGAGTGGGATTGTCCCGGCGCGCCGGGATAAAGGTTCTTGCCCACGAGCAAACGGGAAAATTCAACTGGAAACACTATATACCTTGTTTTTAGTATTAAGATTCGCACGGCTTTTTGTCACAAGGTGTATCCCGGCCGCAGCAAGGTCTATCCCTGCTGCATGATGCGGAGTTGCTTTTTGCGTAGTCGGTTTCATAGAAGCCCGAACCCTTGAATATCACGGCAGCCCCACTACCAATCAGTCGCACAACTTTGCCATTGCACTTGGGGCACTTTGCAATCGGCTTATCCTTTATGCCTTGAAATTTTTCGAACGTATAACCACAATCTTTACATTTATAGTCATATGTAGGCATTCCTGCTTTTCCTATAAATCTATCCGTGTACCCACAGAACAAACAAAACATTGGCTGGGAAAAGCCTTCTTAAATTTTTCGACGGCCTTACCGCCCGTGCAATGGGCTGGGCCTATTTTTTGCAAGTTGTATTCCCGAAAAACGGTTTGTGTTCGTTCAATCCGCTCTTTTGATGCATGTAAAAGGTGCATCCCGCCCATTACGGCATAAAAATTCTTTCTCCGGCTTAAATCCGCAATCCGATGCAATGTATTAACTACGCCGGCGTGGGCACAGCCAAGAACAATAATCAAGCCTTTTGGCGATTCGATAAACAAGGCCTGGTCATCCAATAACCCGTCAGGTTTTCGGCCATTCTGATCAAGAAAGAAAGCGCCACCGACATCCTCAAACTTGTTAACACGCGGCACCTGACTGGTTACAGTAACACCGTGAAAGATTTTGGTAGGTGTTTTTGTCCAGATAACTTCACGGTCTCGAATAGCTTTCTTTGCGGAATCAGGCATACAGATAGACCGTTCTTTAAGTCCCTTTCGACTGAATTTTGGTCCGATCGCTGCCAGATGCAAATAAAGCTTTGCTTTCGCCGCAATGTCAAGCACCACAGCCAGGCCTCCTGTATGGTCATAATGGCCGTGACTTAATACAATAGCGTTAGCCTCGGCCAAATTGATACCGAGTGTCTTTGCGTTCCGGATAAGCATATCACTTTGACCTGTATCAAAAAGGACTCGCTTATCAGCATATTCAATCCAAAATGATAAACCATGCTCTGTCAATAATTGTGGGTCAGATGCAGTGTTTTCAACTAATGTGGTTATGCGAATATGCGGATTCATAAAAACAGCCCCATCACATCGACAAGTTCTGGTTGGTCATAGTATTAGTGGTCACAAATGTTATCTCCTGTTTCAAGTGTGTCTTGCAAATAGGCCGATATAAGTTCTTCAGGCGTGCCGGACGATGCACCAACAACTACTTCGATGTCATTCTGGGTAAACAACTGCTGTGCTCTCTGGCCCATACCGCCGGCTATAATAACACTTACATCGTTTTCGTGTAACCAGCGCGGCAACATTCCGGGTTCATGTCCTGGAGGAGCTGCATCTTTCCTGTTTATAATCTTTTTAAGATTGTCATCAATATCAAAGATTGCAAACTGCTCGCAATGGCCGAAATGAAGACTCAACTTGCCCTGCACTAATGGAATTGCTATACGCATTTTGGTTCTCCTGTCTTTCTCAATTTCAGTTCCGTCAAAACTATTCTTATCAAGTTCAATCAAAGGTTTTATTGCTTCCTTGAAAGCCTTTGCCGCTCGGCTCCGGCTGTAA
>QNBT01000083.1 GCA_003644205.1 Planctomycetota bacterium
TGAAGTGTATAAGCTCGCGATTCGAAAAGGTGCGCCGGTTAAACAAATCATCGTCACCAACCCGGCTGCGATATTTAGAGATAATGAGACAGTCAGTGTTAATTGGGAAGACGCAAAGAAGGCTGTTACGGGGCTGACAAAAGACAATGTTGCGGTGTTGGATTTTAAGACCAATAGTCTGTTGGTAACGCAAGTAGTTGGCCGGGGAGCATCGTCTGAACTGCTTTTTCAGACGGACATGGCGCCTGGTGAGAAGAAATATTTTTGGGTGATGAAACAGCCTGCCGGAACCATAAAGCCGGAGTCTGAGTTTACAACGTTTTGCCGTTTTGTTCCCGAGCGCAAAGATGATTTTGCCTGGGAAAATGACCTGATCGCTTTCAGGATGTATGGGCCGGGTTTATGGGATGATGCGGTTAATTCGGGTGTTGACTGCTGGCTGAAACGCGTTGATTATCCCATCATTGACAAGTGGTACGGGGGAATGAAAAAGAAGACTTACCATAAAGATTGGGGCGAAGGGTATGATCCGTATCATGTTGGCAAAACCACCGGGTGCGGCGGGTTGCGTATAGTTGAAAACAACAAGTACCTGCATTCAAATGTTTACGATGAGTGGAAAGTGGTCGAAAACGGGCCGATTCGAAGTGTATTTGAATTAACATTCGACAAGTCATGGAAGGCTTCGGGCAAAGATCTTGTAGAAACCAAGCGCGTCACCATTGATATGGGGCAAAGGTTGTGTCGTTTTGATAGTACTTTTACCGGGGCGGACGCACCCGCTATAAAAACGTTTGCGGTCGGCGTGACAACACATGACGGAAAGGCAAAGAGTTTTAGTGACATCGATACTGGCATCGCAGGCTGCTGGGAAACAATTGACAAATCCGGGCTTGGTACCGCAGTTATAGTCGCTTCGCCGGCTGTTAACGGTTCAGATGACGTCGTCAGTAAGAAGAAAGATGAAGGTCATATCTATTTAATTGCAGATAAAGAATCTCTGCCAGTCATTACATATTACACCGGCTATGGCTGGGAAAGAGCCGGTCAGATCACGACTCTCAAATCATGGCAGGAGTATTTAAATAACTTTAAAGAGCGTGTTGATAATCCGGTGACGGTTAAATTTTAAATCATGAGTTAGCAAAAAGAAAATATATATCCGCGGATTACGCAGATTACGCGGATTTTAAAAAGATAAAACATGCTTTGGGATAATTGGGTGTTATTATTAACCATTAAGAGCATGAAGAAAATAGTAAAGAACAAGGTGTAAGGTGCGGTTTGCTTGCAACTTATGTTTCTTTGACTTGTTTTAGTGATGTTTTGTCCCTGCGCTTGCGCTTCGGGCTTTTATTTTTTTTTAGGAAATGATATGAAGAAATTTTGTTTTGTTGCGTTGTTTGTATTTATCAGTTCGTTTACAGTGGCCGATTGCTCTGCCGGGGAGATTTCGCATGAGCAGGTCAAGCAGGCTCTTAGCAAACCGGTTGCTTCACATCCGCGTTTGTTTGTCAGCGATGAACAGCTTGCCGGTGTCATGCAGAGAGTCAATGCTTCAGATGATCTGAAAATGCTGCAGAAAGAGATCGTCCGTTATGCAGACGGTTTGATCGACGAAAAACCGCTTATACGCAAAAAAATCGGAAGGCGTCTTTTGAGTGTATCAAGAAAAGCCCTTCAGCGAATATTTAACCTTAGCTGGGCATATAGAACTACCGGCGATGAAAAATATCTTAAGCGGGCGGAAAAGGAAATGCTCGCCATTGCCGATTTTACAGACTGGAATCCGAGCCATTTTCTCGATGTCGCGGAGATGACAACCGCAATGGCCATCGGTTATGACTGGTTATACAATGACCTTGCCGCCGAGAGTCGAGATAAAATTCGACAGGCTGTTGTCGAAAAAGGTGTTCGTCCATCGCTTTACAAAAGCAAAAGCGGAAAAGAGTTATGGTGGGTCAATGCTTCCAATAACTGGAACCAGGTTTGCCACGGCAGTATGACCTGCGGGGCACTGGCGGTCATGGAAGACGAACCAAAATTAGCTGAGACCATAATTCATCGAAGCGTCAACAAGGTTCAAAAAGCCATGAACGAATACGAACCACACGGCGCCTACCCGGAAGGGGCGGGCTATTGGGTATATGGGACGACTTATAATGTTATACTGATTGAGGCACTTGATTCAGTACTGGGCACCGACTTCGGCTTGTCTGAAAAAAACGGCTTTGTTAAAAGCGCCGAGTACTATCTCCATGCTACCGGGCCAACGGGGTTATATTTTAATTATGCCGACTGCGGCTCGCGTGGCAGTTTCAACCCTGCCGTTCTTTGGTTTGCAAATAAATATGATAATCCCTCGCTATTATGGAATCAGAAGAAAATATGGGACAGTGCTACAAAACAAGCTCCATCGGGCCTGGCACGGAGTCGAACCGCAGTGCTGGCACTGTATTGGGGTTTGCCTAAAGCGACCCAACCCAAGCGGTTATCATGGATGGGACAGGGTCGAAATCCGGTTGCCATGTTTCGGACCTCATGGAATGATGACGCGGTGTATCTTGGGATCAAGGGCGGAACTCCAGGCTCTAATCACGCACACATGGACGTCGGTACGTTTGTTATCGACGCAGACGGGCTTCGCTGGGCGATGGACCTTGGAGCAGAAAACTACCACAGGGTTGAAACACTGGGAATACGGCTTTGGGACAAGGGGCAGGATAGCGACCGGTGGAAACTCTTTCGATACGGCAATTTTTCTCATAATACCCTAACCGTTAACGGCCAGCTTCAGCGAGTCACAGGCTTTGCACCAATCATCCGGTATTCTGATAGCAGTGAGTTTCCTCACGCCGTCGTTGATATGAGCGAAGTTTATGAAGGACAACTGAAAAAAGCTGTCCGCGGCGCATCACTTTTGCCATCCGGTCAGATCCTGATACAAGACGAACTTCAGGCAACCGATAAACCCGCAACAGTCCGATGGAACATGGTCACCCCAGCTAAGGTGGATATAAAATCCGGCAAGAAAGCGGTATTGCGTCAGAAAAAGAAAAAAATGCAATTTAATGTTTATACCGAAGCCGATGTCAAGCTGGCGACATATTCGACCAAACCACGTTCTAAGTTTGACGAGGATAACCGCGATACGCGCATGCTCGGCTTTGATGTTAAATTGGCTGCTGATGAAAAAATTACGATCCAGGTGGTGATGACAGCCGGAGCGAAAGAAGAACCGCTTAAGCTCGATATCAAAAATGTAGAACAATGGTCACTGCCGTTGAAATAATTTGACGTTATTAAAATTTTAGAATAAGATTTTGAAAAGGAATCAAAACCATGAAAGTAAAATATTCGCCTGATCCGGTTCGATTTTGTCGGATGACGACGCAGGAAGTTCGAGATAGTTTTCTTATTGAGTCGCTTTTTGCTCCGGATGTAATTGAAATGGTTTATGCCGATGTCGATCGGGCGATCGTTGGTTCGGCTGTTCCCGTCGGTCAAACTTTATCGTTAACTTCAGCCGATGAATTGCGAGCCGATTATTTTTGTCAACGACGTGAGCTTGGTATTTTGAACATCGGCGGTGCCGGCAGCGTCACTATTGACGGCAAGGTCTATACGATGGCTAATCGTGATTGCCTTTATGTCGGTCGCGGCTCAAAGGATATTAGTTTTGTCAGTGAAGATTCTGCGAGTCCTGCAATGTATTATCTGCTTAGCTACCCAGCCCATGCCGATTATCCGACGTCGCATGTTCCGGTCGAACAAGCCACGCCGGTTCAACTGGGTTCGGTCGAGGCATCTAATAAACGCACTATCTACAAGTGTATTCATCCGGATGGCGTTAAAAGCTGTCAGATTGTAATGGGCTTTACCATTATGGAGCCTGGTTGTGTTTGGAACACGATGCCGCCGCATACACATGAGCGACGGATGGAAGTGTATATGTATTTCAATGTGCCGGCGGACGCTCGGGTGTTCCATTATATGGGCAAACCAGAAGAGACGCGCCATATCGCCGTTGCCAACGGACAGGCGGTGATATCGCCAAGCTGGTCGATCCACGCCGGTGTGGGGACCGCGGCGTACACCTTCTGCTGGGGTATGGGCGGTGAGAATCAGGCGTTCGATGATATGGATCACTTGAAAATCAAAGATATAAAATAACAGGGGTTCATTATGATATTGGATAAATTTAAACTGGACGGCAAGGTCGCTATCGTAACCGGCGGTTCGCGCGGGCTTGGGCAGGGTATGGCGGTTGGACTTGCAGAGGCCGGGGCTGACATCGCCTTAGTCGATATTCTCGACATGTCAGAGAGCAAGAAGAAGATCGAGGGCTTAGGCAGAAAGTGCATAGCTATCACCGCTGATCTTAGTAAAAAAGAATCCGTCGATGCGATCGTCAGTGCTACGGTTGAAGAAATGGGCGGCGTTGATATCCTGTTCAATAACGCAGGCATTATTCGTCGGGCACCTATCACCGAGTTTAGCGAAAAGGATTGGGACGACGTGATGAATATTAATATTCGTACACTGTTTTTTCTTAGCCAGGCTGTAGGTAAGCAAATGATCGAACAGGGTCGCGGCGGCAAGATCGTCAATACTGCTTCGATGCTCAGTTTCCAGGGCGGCATTTTGGTCCCATCGTACACGGCTTCGAAAAGTGCAGTGATGGGTCTGACACGTCTGCTGGCCAATGAACTTGGTGCGCATAATATTAATGTCAACGCGATCGCTCCGGGGTATATGGCGACTGATAATACCAAGGCCCTGCGTGAGGACCCGGCTCGCAACAAGGCTATCCTGGACCGCATCCCGGCCGGACGCTGGGGCACGCCCGAGGATTTACAGGGCGCGGCGGTCTTCCTGGCCTCGGCGGCATCAGACTATATGCAGGGCTACACCATCGCTATCGACGGCGGATGGCTGGCACGATAGGAACTGATTGCTCGAGAGGTGAAAATATGGATAGCTTAAAATTGAGAGCTGAATCGGAATGCAAATATGATATTCTTTCGCTGGGTGAGGTCATGCTGCGGCCCATGGGGCGATGGCGATGACAACGGTAGGGGATACTACTACGGCAAGTTTGCAGGAAGTCGAACGTATCGTAAAAGGCGGTACCGCCCGGATCGCGAGATAAACAATCGAAAACAGAAAATACTAAGGAATATAAAATGGCTCTACACACACGTTTAGAAACGCTCTCGGCAATAAAAACTATTGGCCTGGTTCCGGTTTTTTACAATCCGGATTTTGACGTTGCAAAAAACATTGCTACAGCTTGTGTTGATGGCGGAGCCAAATGCATAGAGTTTACAAACCGAGGCGACAGGGCTATAGAAGTTTTCACTCAGCTTAGCAAATTCAGGGATGCCGAAAAGCCGGAGTTGGTTCTGGGTGTTGGAAGTATTTGTGACGCTCCTACCGCTGCGATGTACATTGCAGCCGGTGCCGATTTTGTGGTAGGGCCATTGCTTGACGAAGAAACCGCAAAGCTCTGCAACAAACGCAAAATACCATATTCGCCGGGCTGCGGCTCGATGACAGAAATCCATAAGGCCCATTCGCTTGGTGTTGAGATATGCAAGATATTTCCGGGGGCTCAGGTTGGAGGGCCGGCGTTTGTTAAGGCGGTTAAAGGGCCCTGTCCGTGGACGGACATTATGCCGACAGGCGGTGTGGCACCAACAAAAGAGAGTCTGACTGAATGGTTCGGGGCAGGAATCGTCTGTGTGGGAATGGGCTCAAAGCTTATCACAAAAGAGCTTTTGGCGGCTAAAGATTATGCCGGTATTAGTAAAAAGGTAAAAGAAACGATTGAAATAATAAAACAGATACGAGCAGGAGAGTAAAATGAAGAGAGCTGCTTTGAAGCCGCCAAAAGAAGTATTTCATATGGATTGAAATTTGGGAAGGGTTAATCATGGCGGCACTAAATATAAAATCTGAATCGGAATGCAAATACGATATACTATCACTTGGTGAGGTGATGATACGGCTTGATCCGGGAGAGAATAGGATACATGCTACACGAAGTTTTAATGTATGGGAAGGGGGAGGGGAATATAATGTGGCAAGAGGGCTTAAAAGATGTTTTGGCAAGAGAGCGGCTGTTGTTACGGCCATAGCTGATAACGCTATCGGCAGGCTGTTGGAAGATTTGATGTTGCAGGGGGGAGTTGATTTAGAATATGTAAAGTGGGCAAAGTTCGATGGAATCGGCAGGGATGTAAGGGTAGGGCTAAACTTTACAGAGAAAGGTTTTGGAGTGAGGGCGGCGCTGGGGTGCAGTGACAGGGGGCATTCGGCTGCATCACAGTTGAAGAAGGGCGACATCGACTGGGAGAAGATATTCGGTGAAGATGGTATCAGGTGGTTCCATACGGGCGGGATATTTGCCGCGTTATCCGAGACTACGCCTGACGTAGTTATCGAGGCGGTTACTATTGCTAAAAAGTACGGAACTATTGTTTCTTATGACCTTAATTACCGGCCCAGTCTCTGGAAATCGACAGGTGGACAAGCAAAGGCCCGGCAAGTGAACCGAAAGATCGCACCTTATATTGATGTGATGATGGGCAACGAAGAGGACTTTACGGCTTGTCTGGGTTTTGAGGTGCCTGGTATGGATGAGCATATATCCAGGCTGGATCCGACTAATTTTAAGAAGATGATTGAAAAGGCGGTTAAGCAATTTGCGAATTTTAAGGTGGTGGCTACAACATTGCGTAATGCCAGGACGGCATCGGTGAATGACTGGGGTGCGATAATTTATACAGGCGGCGAATTTTATGAAGCGACATTGAGAGAAAATCTTGAGATTTATGACCGTGTCGGCGGCGGTGACAGTTTTGCATCGGGACTTATTTACGGATTGATGGAAGCCAAAAGTCCGCAGGAAGCAGTGAACTATGGAGCAGCTCATGGAGCGTTGGCTATGACTACACCCGGTGATACGACGACAGCAAGTCTAACCGAGGTTGAAAAGGTTATGAAAGGCGGGACGGCGAGAGTGAGCAGGTAACTTTTAATTGGTTTAATATGATGGATAAGTAAATTACATGAGTATCGAAGAGGTTCTTTTTCTCGCTCAACTATGTCCGATAGCAGAACCCAAGCGAACGCGCCCGGGAGGACTCGAACCTCCAACCTTCGGATTCGAAGTCCGCGACTCTATCCAATTGAGCTACGGGCGCTTGTATCCTAAGTCGCTTTAGTATAACAACTTCCCGCCTGCTTTGTCAACTATCTACTTGCAACTCTTGTTTTTCCTGAGACGATTTGGTATAAGTTTGGTAAATGGTACACGGCACTTAGAGTGCCCGTATTTTGTTAAAAATTTGTTCTGTTTTTAAGGAAAAGAACCCTATGGAATGCAATTTCATAACAATTGTCTCAGGTCTGCCCCGTTCAGGCACCTCTATGATGATGCAAGCCTTACAGGCCGGGGGTATGCCTGTCCTTACAGATGAGATTCGCACAAGTGACATAGAGAATCCAAAAGGCTATTATGAATTTGAGCCGGTCAAAAAGACCAAAGACGATCCTTCGTGGGTGCCGCAGGCCATTGGAAAGGTAGTAAAGATGGTTTACCGGCTGCTGTATGATCTGCCCAAAGACTATGAATACAGGGTTATTTTTATGGATCGTAACATAGCTGAGATAATGGTCTCCCAGAGAACTATGCTCGAAAGGTCAGGCAAAAAAGGTGCCGACATAGATGACGAGAAGCTCGCGCTATTATTGAAAGAAGAACTTGAAAAAACCTACAAGTGGGTCAAAGAGCAAGACAACTTTTCAATGATATCTATCGGCTACAAAGATATGGTTCAAAATCCCCTGCCACAATGTGCCCTCGTAAATGAATTCCTTGGAAATCCTTTGGACACCGAAAAAATGGCTTCAGTTATTGATGCTTCCCTATATCGCAACAGACGATAATTTCCGTTAAATCACTCTGTAAAGACAAAGCCTACTCCGCCGTAGCACCTACGGCTACGAAGGCTGGAAACTCGCTACGTAGCACGAGGCGACCTCAGCGCTGAGAAATAATAGCTAAAGAGCTTGGTTCTTAACGAAGTAGTAACGCCACAATGGGGGCA
>QNBT01000084.1 GCA_003644205.1 Planctomycetota bacterium
AAATCCAAATGCTCTAATGCCCGAAAAAGCTGTTTCTGGTCAAAGGGCACTGTTTTGAGCATTTGTAGTTTGGTAATTCGATATTGTTTAGAGTTTTGATATTAGGATTTAGGATTTTCGGTATTCTTTTCATAGTAATTATTGTTTTAGCAGGTAATTTATATGCCACACCAGAAGGCTCGGAATTTGAAGAGCAGATGCTGAATGCCGAAACGCTGGCCTTACAGGAGGCATTAGAAACGCCAAAGACCTTCACCACCGGTATCCGCTCCGGCCGGGTTGTCGATGCAACTACCGGTAAACCTATCGAGGGAGCTGTTGTTTTCTACAACTGGGACATCAGCGAATTTTCAATTGAATCAAGCTCTCGACGGGGAGCCTTGTATGAAGCTGTCACCGACAAGGAAGGAAAATATTTTGTTCCGGACCAGTCTATAGAGTCCCAAACGGGCGCTTTGGCAAATCTGGAGCCTGAAGAAGTATATGTTTACAAATATGGTTACATCCGGTACAGAGTGTTCGATAATCAACCTTTGCCTTTCCTGATATATCTACCCGATCTACACCAGAGATACCGCAAGCAGGACAATGTTGTAAAGCTGCAACCCTGGATCGACAAAATGTCGCACGCTGAGCATATGAATGTCTTCACCGGAAGTTATGGCTTTGGTGGAACAAAGTTGGAGCAGGCCCTGGAAGAGGAAAAGGCCCTGGCAAAGGAAGAACGCAATTTTTTCAAACGAACACTTGATACCGCCAATAAGCAATTATCACAATATCAAACGGCATATAAAAATGATGATATTACTAAAGAAGAGTATATTACGAGGTTGCGTCGGTGTTAGACATACCGGATTCATACCCGCTTGGGCGGACGGTTAAGGTGCTAAAAGAGCTCGATGACAGAGCAGCGATTCAGGCGTTAATCGAATCAATGGAAAAGCATTTATACAGAAGCACCTTTAGGAATTTACTTTCTTCCCTGAACTATGTTACCGGCCGTGAAGACCTGGAAGATACCCGTGTTATCTCAGAGAGAATCGAAATCATAGAATATCTCAAGCGGTGGTGGCAGCGAAATAAAGATAAGAGCAAGCCGGAATGGTTTGCGGACCTGCTTCTTAACGGGAGAACCGAGAAAACAAGATTAGAGGCATTAAATACGTTACAACAGAAGATGGCTGACGAAACCATCGTTCCATACATAATTAAGTATTTTGATTCCAAAAACTTTAGTGACGCATTTTATCGCGGTGTTTTCAATTTACTTGCACGGTTCGGTGATGATACCTGTATCCCACATATAAAAAGGAACGAGCGGCTATTGAAAGATGGACAAAATGGTGGGAGCACAACAAAACAAATATAAAAGCGGATGAAGCGATTGGCTTCGATAAGGTTCTTAAAGGCGAAGCTAATGCCAGAGCCTGCTTTCTTGCTGACGCTAAAGAAGCCGAAAACAATAATCCCGAGCTGCCAACCTTCAATGACCCAAAAAAGACGCCCAAGGTAACATTCGAAAAGTTCAAGACAGCTTTATCAGCAGGTGATAATGAAAAAGCACTATCATACATGGCACCACGTTTAGCAAAATCATACCGAGAGATATATTCCCAGATGGGACCCAATCTGCAGTTATATATCAAAGAAATGGGGGATATCTATTTTGATATGAAACTGGGAAATGCTTTATATTATGAGATGATTTCTGAACAGGACGAAGGCGTGTACTCCTTTCCTATCCGCTTCGCCGAGGACTTGAATGGCGATTGGATAATTACGGTGTTTTAGAAAAACATTCCCTTTTAAGCGTTAGGAAAAGTAACAATGAAAGAAAAGATTTCCAGAACCTCTTTGGTTGTCTATGCGGTTTTGTTGGTGCTGTCATGTTTCTTTCCGTCGGCCGCAGGAGATGCTGTTGTATGGTATTGTATCATAGGTATATTTGCGATACCTCCAATTGTGGCAGGTTCGCTACGATACAAAATACCCGGTTTAATCGCTTTGTTAATTGCGATCGCCTTAGCTGGGTCTGACTACCACACAGGTAAACGCATACATGATAGATGGGAAGAAAACGCCAGACGTCGCGAGGGATTAACCAATTCGGCCGAGGAGGTCGTTTCGATGGAAGCACATAAGCGATTGCTTGAGCGTATAAATCGAAATGGTGATATAAATTATGACATTGTACCCAGACCATTAGTAACACTTGAAGAATTTTTTGAAGGCAACAAAGACTACGGCTCGATTGGGTACAACTTTTATCCTGATCAGCCGTCTCCATCTGAATTCTATCATCTGTTCAAAACTATTCGTGACAGGGCAGATGTTGCTGATGTTAGAGTTGAAATAAAGGATTTGGAAGATCCTGAGGGATGGCCATCAACCGACACTATCTGGATAGTTACTAAGGCTTCCGTTAGTGATATTAAAAAGTGGTTTGGTAAACGTTTTGAGCCGGACGACATCATCGTTGGTTTTACTAAAGGCCGCTATACCAGAGAGCATTATGAGATACCCGAGGGGATGCAAGCAATCGGTGTTTGGTGGGATTGAGCGGAGATCCTTCTCATTCGTTCAGAATAACGGACTGGGTCCCCGCTTTCGCGGGGATGACAAGCAATAAACATCGAACATTGAAGGGGATGTGGTATGCGGGGCATACCCTACGAGTTCTCTATGACTTGCAGGGTTTTCGGATTAAATCGCTTTAAGAGGGACAGTTGATTCCTGCCGAGTGTGGCCTTTATTGTTACGCTGCTGTCGAGATACTGTCGATCCAAAATCGCCGCGTTTGCCCGAAGGAAGCTTATCACTTTTCCGTTGCCGGCGCTGCAGTTCACACGTACGGTAACATCTGCACCTCTTAGTTTTGCAAGGATCCGACCGGTCAGCTTGTCCAGGTTCAGGCCGGTTTTGGCTGAGATGCATATCGCCTGGCGATACACGGTCTGCAAAGACTCAAGGAGGGCGGCATTTTCGAGGACGTCCACCTTATTCAGGACCATGAGCTTGTCTTTTTGGCCGCAGCCGATTTCATTTAGCTCGGCTTCAACGCTTTTGATTTGCTCGAAGACATCGGCGTTGGAGGCATCGGCCACGTGCAGCAGCAGATCGGCATTTACCGCCTCTTCGAGTGTCGCCTTAAACGAGGCCACCAAATGATGCGGCAGATGTCTCACAAAGCCAACCGTATCGCTGAGCAGTACCTCCATGTTACCTTCCAAAGTCCACTTGCGAGTTCTTGTGTCTAAGGTGGCAAAGAGTTTGTCTTCAACAAACACGCCGGCGCCGGTAAGGGCGTTCATGAGCGTGCTTTTGCCGGCGTTTGTATATCCGACAAGACAAATTTTGTAATGTCCCGCTCGGCCGGCAATCTCGCGAAGCTTGCGCTTATCGATACCAGCTAACTGCCGTTTCAGTTCCGTAATGCGCTTGCCGACGAGCCGGCGGTCGATCTCCAACTGCTTTTCACCGGTTCCCCTTGTTCCTATCCCCCCTACCGCCCCTGCTGCGGTGCCGCCGGCGGCGCCTGCCAACGTATCAAGGTGCGACCACATTCGCGTAAGGCGGGGATAAGTATATTCCAATTGCGCAAGATCAACCTGGAGCTTTGCCTGGCGGGTCCTGGCCCTGGTCGCAAAGATATCGAGAATCAGCTCGCTGCGGTCGAGCACCTTCGTCCCGACAACCTTTTCAAGTTCACGGACCTGTGCCGGCGAAAGGTCATTATCGAATATCACAACATCGGCCTGATACTTCTTGACCCTGCCAGCAAGCATCTCGGCCTTGCCTTTGCCGATATAGGTTGCAGGATGAATGCGGGAAATCTTTTGCTGGAATCTATCGACAATCACCGCGCCCGCCGTCCTTGCTAAGGCGGTCAGTTCCACTAAGTTGTCGCTATGGTATTTGCGCCCCCGAACAGCCGCTGCCACGAGCACTGCTCGTTCTTTTCGCACCTGTAACTGCTCTCTGACCTTCTCCAATTAGGCCAATACCTCCGAAAATCAAGATCCCCATGCACAATATGCAAATGCCGTATATTTCGTTTTATTATACCGAATCAGCCAAAGTTTTTCAAGTTATTTACCACTCGAAACGGTCTGTTTTTGAAGGTCTCTTTCTGTAAGTGCAGCAATTGCAATTAGTTATATTAGTCACACATTCCGGGTTAATATCGATGATATATAAAAAAGGTTCCTGCCACTGTTTAACCGGCTCAAAAGTCAGTCTTTAATCAGCCGGGCCTCTATGACCACCCTGTCGGCCGGAAGCCGGCAGTTAATTATGACGCGGGAAACTGAATCGTCAAAAGGGGCCCAATTCAGGCTGACTGCCTCGGCCGGCTGTTCATCCTGCCGACAAATAAACACATCATAGTTGCCCTGCCGAACAATATTGAATTTGTAGTCAAACTGCTTGTAGTAAACAAAACCCATATAAAAAAGTTTCATCTTCTCTGAAAAAGCAATGTTCCAGGTTTTGTCGGGAGCTATCGCTTTTAACTTCCGCAGTACCGGGCCGGAAAGAGTCGAACCTCCCATGCGGTAAGGTGAAGGTAGATTGCGCACAGTTACTAATACCACTATTGTTATAACAACGGCGCGCACGAACCGTCGCATGCCCTTTTGACTCATCCGGTCTGCAAGTCTGTCGAGAATTATCAGGCCGGAAGTTACGGCCATCGGAATCAGGAAAATCTGGCTGCGTACTCTGCGGGGAAGACCGGGACTCCTGTTCAGGATAACACTGTAAATAAAGAGTATCGCTATCGTAACGCAGGTGACAATTATAACGAAACTTGCGGGGCTGTCGATTTTCACGTACTCGGACCACGAGCGGGTCTTAATCGCCCTGCTAAGCCTGTATATATATATTACAATACCAACGACAATCAGTAAGACAGCCGTCCAAAAGATAATCGTCCCAAGGACGCCGGTCGGTCCAAACACCTTGCCGACCAATAAGTTACGAAGGTACTCGATGAAGGAAGGCCACCCTCGCCACCCCTTGTTTATCTTGACAAGCGACCTGCCGCCCAGAATATCTTTGTAAATATGCCGATAAAGAAGAAATACCGAAACACCGGTTAGCGCTGATATTGATACAAGATTCAGGATAACCGGTTTTACTTTATGTGATACGTCGCTGAAAATCCTCGGCGAATAAAGCAGGATAAACGTTGCGTTAAAACCGGCGAGGACAATCATACTCGACATCATTGACCCGAATGCCAAGAAGTTCATCGCCGAGATTACCACCGCGACAATCGGCTGGTATCGAAGCTTTACCTTGTGCTCAAGCAGCCAAAGTACAAATGCAATTTGGGCATATATCCCGGCCAGCCCAAATGCATATCCTCTTGCCAGATAGGAATAATCAAAAACAAACGGAATGAGCGAAACCATCGCCAAAGACACTACGCGCATCAGGCCGGAATGAATCGTTTTATAAATGATAAACGCCACTGTTAGCGAAAATACAATCCCTGCCAAAAGAGAAGGTATTCGGATGAAGTGCTCATAGGAACCGAAACACCGCCGGGCGTAATGAATAAATATCGAATTCAACAGGTGATTATTCGTACTGCTGGCGTCGGCCGGGTCGAACGATGTCAAAGCTGTTCGTACACTGTCGCAATAGCGCTGAAAGGTCAACGACTCATCGTAAATGATCCCTGTTCGGTCGGCCTTGTATATTTTCAGACCAATAGTACATAACAGGACAATAAGGAACAAAACAACAAATAATTTTCGCCCCGGCTCCAAAAAACCGCCACCGTCTTTTTCTGCTGAAATCCTCGAAGTTTGAATGGGTTTATCCCGTTTCACAAACGATACCGTCACTTCTTAACCGGAAAAATGCAAAAACAGCAAGTTCTAAAAAATCTATAGCATTACTCGTCAATTACTTCAAGGACTTCCATCTTCCCGTAATGCCCGCCGTCGTAACAACGTAAGACATAAACTTTTCCAGCTTTAAGGGTATAGGATTGACGATTGTTATTAAGGTTTGGAACTTCAGTTATGTCAACAAACGGTTTATCTATTTCATTTATAACCGGCCTGCCGGGACCTATATCAAAGTTTCTCAAAATCAAAGCGTCTTCTTTTTGATACACAAGAAAATCACTTTTGCCTCTGACTTGTTTAAAGCCTTCAGCAAAGCTTACCCTGTCCAATTCGTTATCCTGCAGGACAGCCGTTCCGGAAACAACATTGTCATTAGTAAAATCTTCCGAACCATCAGGCTGATACATCCACCTGACTTTTGCCTTTCTGACGCGGTAGCCTTCAATCCGGCAGGTTGCGGTTTGTCCCTTGTTTACGTTTACTTCGCCATAGAGTCCATGATAGCCGGATTTTCTTGCACCTATCCTAACCTGGCCGGAACGAAGTCCTTTTAATACGAAGTTGCCTTCTTCATCGGTGGTTGCCGAGACTCCGCTGCTTGAGACACGTATTCCTTCCGGGTTGGCGTCATTTTCCAGGTGAACGGTTCCTTTTACAGTGCATGAACTTTCGGGAGATACACGTTTAAGGAAAATATCATCCCATACTATGATAGTCCCTTTTTCAAATGTTACTGCTCTGCGAAATTCATGATAATCATGATGGATTATCCGAAGCTCTGCAGGTTGTTTATCGCGTGCATACATGATCTTTATTTCTGCTTCATTAACCCAGCCAGGCCTATAACCTCCACGTCCAAGTCCTGTCCAGTGAAATTCGGTCCTTGTACGACGAGCTCTTTCCTCATCAAGACGCCCATCTTCTGAGCGGACTCGGTAAATAAGTGCCCCTTTGCCTTTGTTTTCATCGGAATTCATCATCTCAGAGTCAGCTTTTGCAATGGCATCATACATCTCTTTATCTATCGCACCAGTCCCAAAAATTTCAATTGTCTTATCAGGTTTCGCTCGTGTTACAATTTGTTTCCTTTGAAGCTCCGGGACTAACGGAGATATCATGCATTTGGACGACGAGCAGCCGGGTTGACGGCTATCAGCTTCAGCTTTTTTTGGTTTGCTGTAACCAAGCCATTTGAAATCGACTTTTTTCTTTGCGACGCAGACATATTTATTGCTTTTACTGTCTTTCATTCGGACAATAATTTCATCGACTTCGGTCGGCTCATCAAAAAAGAAGTATCCTTGTGTTGTGTCTTTTGCACCGTCATATTTATTGTAAACCGATGAACCGTGTGCTTTGTAACCTTTTGTTAAACTTCCATTTGTGCGAGGTCTTGCCCATATCTGGACTGCGTCATAATCGCCCATATCGTATTTGAAGTTGACATATACTTTTTGGCCCGGACTTAGTATTGCGGGCGACTTCGGCTCAGTCGAGAGAATCTGTAATTTGCAATCACCTATTTGAGTTACAAGGTGGCTTTGCTGGGAGCATCCAAACAAAAACAGAAACGAAAATAGAGTCAAAGTCAGAACGAGTTTTTTTGGCGAACATTTAACATTTAAATTCTTACAAAACATAATTTTCTCCAATCAAACCAAATGATTATACGTTATTATACTTGTACTAACAGAACTTTTCTTCTCTATAGTCCCCGTTCATTGATTGCTTTGAGAATCGCCATTTTGCCGCTTTCGGAAGACAAATTATCCAAACGTCTCAAAATCGCAAGCTTGGCCGCGCAACTGAAACTCGAATTGTTTATTAATGTTACCAACACATCGGCTTTGTCCGACTCGGAGTACAGGCTGCTAAACACCGGCTTAACCAGGTGGACCTGAGCCTGCGTTCGCAGCGTTTCGCGCCCGGCTATCGCCTTAAAGCCCTCGTACTTACCCGAGTCCGAACACAGCTTGACCACGGCATCAATCTCGGCAATCGTCGCGGCAAGGGGCGTGTCCTCTACAAACCACCCTTCGTCAGATCATTATATCCAGTACTGATGTCTTCCAGACAACCTGCCAATCCTAACACAACTATTGCTCTTTGGAAAAATAAATAAACGCTAACGATGAAATCCTAATTTCTAAATCCTAAATCCGAAACAAATTCAAAATCCAAATGCTCTAATGCCCGAAAAAGCTGTTTCTGGTCAAAG
>QNBT01000085.1 GCA_003644205.1 Planctomycetota bacterium
GATAGGTCCGCCAGTTGATGAAGTATATCCCGCTTCTTGATTAGCCCACGTTTGAATATCTACAGGCTCCAGAGGATATAACTTTCTGAGATCGGGAGACCAAGACCATGGAGAGATATTCAATGTCCACCAACCATGGCCGGTCGAGTCAATATTAAACCTCGTCAGACCTTATCAGGAACCACAAATGGCTTGCGGTAGTCCCTGGTCAACATTTCATTGGCCCAGCGGGCCAGGCCGTACTCGCCCTCCCCGATAAACCGCTCATTCTCAGGTTCCATCTCGAGCCAAGGGCCTACGGTTACCCTCGTTTTTGCGGTATCGACCCAGTTCAGGAACAGATGCTCCTGTACACTTTCCCATCTCTTTTGAGCATACTCCAGAGGGATTTCATTAACTGCTTCCCGGACTCTTTCCGGAGTTGATTTTTGCCCGAGCCGATAAGAAATATTGGCCATGTGGCAAAGTGCAGCCGAAAGATGCCCCCCCAGAACCGGAGCCCGAAGATCGCTTGCTTTCCGGCTTCGCACAGCTTCGATAAAGTTCGCCTGGTGCGTTCCACCGCCATCGCCGGGAAACCGTTTAATCTTGTTACCATCATTATCATAAATCCAGCCGCCCCCGCGCCCACCGGCGAAATAACCGTTCTCGCACCGGATAATATTCCCCACACGAACCCCAAGATAGTGATCCATAGCCCATCCGGCATTCTTGTCCTTTGGCAGACCTCTCACTTCAAAGATGATAGGCACGGGCTTATAATCGAGAAAAGAAAACATAGTGTTCGGCGTCTCGCCGTCGTCATCATATCCGAACCGTCCGCCAAAGCTTATAACCCGCGGCGCAAGCTCGGTCTTGCCTAATGCCCACAGACACACATCCATCTCGTGAACACCCTGATTGCCAATGTCGCCGTTTCCGGTTGGCCATACCCAGTGCCAGTCATAATGCAGGTTCTTGCGCATCAAAGGCCCCAGAGGCGCCGGCCCGGTCCAAAGGTCATAATCGACCGATTCAGGTATCGGCTGGGGGCCGTCAACCTTACCTATGCTCTTTCTCCTTTTATAGCAAAGCCCCTGTACATACAATATCTTGCCGAGATTGCCGCCATGGATGTATTCCATCGCAGGGATAAGCCCTTCATCCGAGCGGTTCTGCGTACCGGCCTGCACAATCCGATTATACTTGCCGGCCGCCTCGACCACTTTGCGGCCCTCCCGGATATTGTGCGATATCGGCTTTTCAACATACACATCTTTGCCCGCCTGGCAGGCCCATATAGTTATCAGCGAGTGCCAGTGATTAGGTGTTGCAATGACTACCGCATCGATATCCTTGTCGTCCAATACCCTTCGAACGTCAGTATAGGTGGATATCTCTTCATTCCTTTCAGCAAACTTCTTAGCCCGTTCTGCAAGAATATCCTTATCTACATCGCAAAGGGCTACCACCCGAACGCCTTTAATCTCCCTGAAGACATCGATGTGTTGCTCCCCTTTGTTCCGAATACCAACAATCGCAACACGGATGTCATTATTTGCACCATTGACATTTGCCCGCACCTTTGCCGTCAGGCTTGAGGCCAGCCCGATACCTGCGGCAGCAGCTAAGGAACCCTTCATAAAGTTTCTTCGATTAATCTTTTTCACAATATCACCTTATCTTACTCCAATTACTCTCTTCGGAATTCGCATTGTTTTATCTTCTGTTTTAACCGACATTTCCCATTAAACGCTTAAAAAACATGCGTAGCTCCATACGATGTTGATAATTTTACAAAAATCTACCTGAACCGTCAAGATTTTTTTCCGAGGCGGTTTTCTACAAATTTGCACGAAAATCCGGACTTTTAGACGCTGGACCGCTTAAAATTCCTAAGACGTCCCACGTAATCAAGATAACAAGAAATAACTTGCAAAAAAATGCTATTTCCATACAATGCATAGGCTGTAAACTTGACAAAAATGATACAATTGCCGGCCGAGTGGCGGAATGGCAGACGCTGGGGACTTAAAATCCCCTGCCCGAACGGGCGTGTGGGTTCGACTCCCACCTCGGCTACTGTGTTAGCAGCAGCATTGACCGTCCTTCGCAGGACACCTTGTCGGCTCAATGCACAGTAGCTGGGTCGAAAGCACCACTGTGTTATGCCGTATAAGTACTGCTCAGATAAAAGATTGGAGAATTGACTATGACTAATGAAGATGTCAGATTAGACGATGTGCAAAGGCCGAATCTCTACCGCCAAACCTTTCCATACTCCGAGTTTCCCAAAGTCTCCTTTGACGGAAAAATAGTCCCCTTTGAGATTCCGCTCAATATATGGATAACCGACACGACCTTCAGGGATGGCCAGCAGGCACGACCCCCCTATACTCCAGAACAGATACTAAAAATTTACGATTTTCTTCACGAAATCGACGCCGGAACTGGTCTCATTCGCCAGTGCGAGTTTTTTCTCTACTCCAAAAGAGACCGCAAGGCTGTCGAGCTTTGCAAGCAGAGGGGATATGAATTCCCTCAGATCACCGGCTGGATTCGCGCAGTCGCTGCTGATTTTCGGCTTGTTGCCGATATGGCCCTGGCCGAAACGGGCATTTTAACCTCGGCAAGCGACTATCACATCTTTTTGAAGCTGCGAAAGACCCGCAGCCAGGCCATGGCTGGATATCTCGATGTCGTAAAAACTGCTCTGGAAAGTAATATTATACCACGCTGCCATTTTGAGGACATCACTCGCGCCGATTTTCAAGGTTTTGTACTACCCTTCGCTGCTGAGTTGATGAAGCTGGCTAAAGAGTACGACTCGCCCGTCAAGATTCGGATGTGTGACACTTTAGGTTTCGGGGTTCCTTTCCCGGCAGCGGCCCTTCCACGAAGCGTGCCAAAGCTGATCCACGGGCTTCGTCAACTTGGTGTGCCGTCTGAATGGCTCGAATGGCACGGCCACAACGACCTGCACAAGGTGCAGATAAATGCCGCCACGGCATGGCTGTACGGATGCTGCGCAGCCAATACCTCTATTTTCGGCGTTGGAGAGCGTACGGGCAATCCGCCGCTGGAAGCGCTCGTCGTAGAGCACGCCCAGCTCAAAGGTACCGACAGCCGAATCAACTACGCCGCGATTACCGCCCTGGCCGAGTACGCCAATAAGGAATTAGGCTTTAATATACCGAACAACTATCCCCTTGTCGGCAGAAACTTCAATGTTACCCGTGCCGGTATTCACGCCGACGGCCTGCTCAAAAACGAGGAGATATACAACTGCTTTGACACCAAGAAACTGCTGAAAAGACCGGTGGGCGTAGCTATCACCGATAAAACCGGGGCAGCCGGTATCAAGCATTACATCGAAGACAGGTATCAAATCGAGATAGCCAAACACGACCCACGGGTATCGAAGATAAAGGATAAGATTGATGCCGAGTACGCCGCTGAGCGGGTCTCGGCGGTCTCCGATGAAGAAATGAACGCCTGGATCGAAGAGGCCTTCGGCAGAGATTTGCCGCCATTGAGGTAACCGATTTTGCCCCGGACAAAGATTGAAGCCATTCTGTTTGACCTCGGCGAAACACTGCTGAATTTCGGGAGGATTGAAAGTACCGCTAAGCTCTTCAAAGACGCCGGCAGACGCTCCTACACATACCTTAAGAAGCTAAATCAACCGGTGGGCCCGTTCCGGGGCTATTTCTGGCGAAATATGTTGGGGCTGCGCCTGCGCTATTGTATCTCCCAGGTGATCGGCAGAGACTTTGATTCGTTGGCACTGTTAGAAAAATATGGCAGAAGGAGGGGCTTTCAATTGAACCGCCGGCAGTGGCAAGAGCTGAACTGGCTGTGGTACGAGCCACTAAGGCAACGGTCGTCGACCGAACCTGGTCTTACCCGGACGCTAACCAAACTTACACAGGCCGGGCTGAAATTAGGCATAGTCTCAAACACCTTTGTAAACGCCGGCGCACTTGACAGACACTTGACCGAGGAGGGACTGATAGATTTCTTCAATACGCGCGTATATTCGTGCGACTTCGGATTCCGAAAGCCGGACAAACGCATCTTCTTAGAGGCAGCCCGGCAAATCGGCACCCAGCCGGAAAACATTATATACGTCGGCGACCGTATTAATAAGGACGTTAAGGGCGCCTTGCGGGCCGGGATGCAGGCCGTCCTGAAAAACGCATACACAAATGCCGGCAAAAAGCCGCCCACCGGCGTCGAAACAATAGAAAGCATCTTCCAACTACCCGACCTCGTTGACAAACTAAATGAAAAACGCTGAATCGAAAAAAATACCATACATACCGAGGCAGTGCTTGATGCCGACCACGACCGACGCAGCCGGTCGAAGCCAGAGGGTTATTGGGATAGGCTCTTAGTATGAACGCCTGTCTCTGCCTCGCCCGCCGCCGCCGAAGCTGCCTCGCCTGCCGCCGCCGCCAAAGCCGCCTCGCCTGCCGCCACGACCTGGGCCGCTTCCGCTTCTCGGACGAGCCTCGGCAACCTTGATCGCTCGCCCTTTAAGCTCCTTGCCGTCCATTGCTGCAATTGCAGCCTTCGCCTCTTCTTCAGATTTTATCTCGACGAATCCAAATCCTTTGGACTCACCGGTAAACCTGTCCTTCAAAACATTGACGGATTCGACCTCACCGAAGGCCTCGAAAGCCTCACGCAAATCGTCGTCGGTCACATCATGTGACAAATTCCCTGCATAAATGTTCATCCTGTTTTCCTTTCTGTTTCTTGAAAAATTCTGCCGATATTTCGGCTGTTACCATTTTTCTGTTCGATTATCTTTTTACAGTTCGTTCATCCGCTCTCACTTGCTACGGAAAGGGACAGCTCGAATTCTCCAGCAAGCTGTTGAATGAGTGATTTCACCGGGACAATTTCGTTACAGAGGAAGGCGTTTGATCCGGCAAATGCAAAAGATTCATCCATCCTGCCTGCGGCTGCATTTGCCAAAACCTTAGCAATACAATATGGCGCCGTTTGTGGGTCGCATGTCCTCAGACACCGGTAGTTGCATTTGAACGGCGCCGTTTTGCCCTGTTTAATCCTGGCTACAAAACTGTTGTTTATAACTTTTCCGGGAAGACCTACCGGGCTTTCTATTATTGTTATATCTTCTGCCTTGGCCGCTAAATATGCCTGCTTGAAATTATCGTGAGCATCACATTCATGCGTACAGACAAAACGAGTCGCCATTTGCACGCCGGATGCGCCCAATTCGAGAAAACGTCTGATATCGGCCCCGTCAAAAATCCCTCCTGCAGCAATCACGGGCATATTGGGATTGAAAGAATTTGCAAAATCGATAACTTCGACAACCGTCTTTTCAAGAGTCGGGACTGTATTTTCCAACAAGCTCTTGTAAGAATAACCTAAATGTCCTCCCGCTCTGGCGCCTTCAACAATTACAGCGTCCGGCAATCTGTTGAAATTCCTGCCCCATTTTTTACAAATCACTTTAAGTGCCCTCGCCGAGGAGACAACGGGAATCAGTTTTATGTCTTTTCCATCAAGATACTTCGGCAGGTCCAGCGGCAGTCCGGCCCCGGAAATTATCATATCTATATCCTCGGAAACAGCCGTCCTGACAAGACTTTTGTAGTCCGAAAGCACTGCCAGTATATTGACACCGACTGTTCCGTTAGTCAGACTTCGGGCTTTTCTTATTTCATCTCGAAGCGCTATGCAATTGATTTGTCCGAAATCGCTTCCGGGATAGTCCTCAAATTGCCCTAAACCTGCGGCCGCAATAACCCCAACACATCCTTCGTTGGCAACTGCGGAAGCAAGATTAGCCCGAGACACTCTTACCCCCATTCCACCCTGAATGATAGGCGGACTAATTTCCAAATTACCTATCTTCAGAACGGGTAAACTGTTTATACACACATTACACCCTTCGATTAAAGACTTTATATGAAAGAAGAGTAATGATGGTAAGGTAGATGTTGAGTGTGATGTCGGTTCGTTAGAGTCGGCTCTTGTGCATCAACGCTTCGTTACGCTATCATTCCAGTCCAATCTATTGCAGGCATTATATATCAACGTAAGATTGAAAAAGCAAGTGTTTTTATTTCCCCTCTTAACCTGTCCGGCACATGGGGTACTTCTGCTTTGACCTTAAACCGCTGGAAATATAGTCTTTTCAGTGCTGATATGTGGCTTTATTGTCCACTGAGCATATACCAAACGCCGGGTTTAATTATAGAAAAATTTTTTAAAAATGCTTTTTAATGGAATAATGAAAATTATTTTGCCCAGATTTGCCAAAATCCTGCGCCCTTAGAGCAGACTGGTGTAGGGTGCGAAAATTCGCACCACTTCTTGTCTTGCCACAGAAAACACAGAGGTTTTACATTAAGATTGGGTACCACGGCCAAACTTGCCTGCTCTGAGCGTAGCCGAAGGGTTTGGCCGGGCCCGGCTCATACCCGCGAAAGCACCGAATCCGGTTTTGGTTATTTGAATTTTGATATTCGGATTTGTTTAGAATTTAGAACTTAGGATTTAGGATTTCTCTCACCCTCTGTCCTTTTTACGTCCGCACCAGTCGTTGACACTGTTGCGGTCTATTACCAGCCAACTACCACCAAGGTCGTCAAGAGAACAAAGATAATTAGAATTGACAATTACGGCCTGAGACCCTAATATTGAGACGAAGAAATAGTAATAGCCCGAAGGAGCAAATATGCCGGATAATAGTGAAGCAGCCTATCAAAAGTGCATTAACCCGGATTGCGCAGCCGAGTTTGACTGCGGCCGGTCGCTGTTTAAGTGTCCCGAATGCAGCGAGCTTTTGGACGTAGTGTACGACTGGGACAGGGTCGAAGTGCCGGCAAAGTTGTCCGATTTCGCCGCCGGATGGGCAAATAGAGACAACCGACTCGATTTTTCCGGTGTCTGGCGGTTCCGCCGGCTGCTCGATTTCTGCGATGATAAGTACAAGGTAACAATCGGCGAGGGTCAGACAATCCTGCAACGTAACGACGACCTGGCAAAGCAGGTCGATATGCAGCCGGGCTGTCTGTATTTGCAATACGAGGGCCTGAATCCCTCAGGTTCGTTCAAGGATAACGGTATGGCGGCGGCGTTCAGTCACGCCAAGATGGTCGGCGCCCAATCCAGCGCGTGCGCCTCGACCGGCAACACCTCCGCCTCGATGGCCCTTTACGCACATAGCTGCGGCCTCAAGTGCACCGTCCTCATCGGCTCCGGCCGAATCGCCTTCGGCAAGCTCAGCCAGGCGATGGACTTCGGCGCACACACCATCCAGATTCGCGGCGACTTTGATGACTGTATGCGGCAGGTACAGGATGTATGCAGCAAGTTGGGGATATACCTCGTCAACTCGATGAATCCCTTCCGGCTCGAAGGACAAAAGACTATCATGCTCCGCATCATCGAGCAATTAGGCTGGCAGGTGCCCGACTGGATTATCGTGCCGGGCGGCAATTTGGGTAATTCGAGTGCCTTCGGCAAGATGTTTTTCGAGCTGAAGCAGTTGGGCCTGATAGAGCGAATTCCACGGATGGCGATAATCAACGCGACAGGGGCCGATACTCTGACAGACCTTTTCAATAATAAAAAGCTCAGGTGGAACGCCGGCAGGGTTGACCAGGCGATAATCGACGACTTTTACGCGGACCTGACGGCTCGAAATTTCTCCCCGCACACCTGTGCATCGGCGATTGAAATTTCACGCCCGGTAAACCTGAAGAAGTGCCTCCGCGCCCTGGATATCTGCAACGGCGTTGTCCTGGCCGTTACCGATGAAGAAATTGTCGACGCCAAGGCACAGGTCGGAAAGTTCGGTTTAGGTTGCGAGCCGGCGTCGGCGGCGACTATTGCAGGCCTAAAGCACCTGCGGGCCGACAGAATAGTGGCAGCCGATGATAGGGTCGCATGTGTGCTGACCGGACACGCCCTCAAAGACCCCAACGTAACGGTGAACTATCATAAGGA
>QNBT01000086.1 GCA_003644205.1 Planctomycetota bacterium
GCACCCTTTTCTTTAGAAAAGGGTGTAGGGTACGCACCCTTTTACAAGTAAAAGGGTGCCACACAAACCCTTTATCTTTCGATACCCGAACAACTTACGTGTTCCATTATCTACTTAAACATCAATAAATATCCGTTTAATCTATCCGGCGCGATATATTTTCCGCACCGAGTATATTTTTCTGTGTGTAGCCTCGAAATAAACCCTGCTTATCAGCTCGCCTATCAGGCCGGTCGATACAAATCCGAAGCCGATGAGCAGCAGCATAGCCGACAGCATCGCAAGCGGGCCGTGTACGACTAAAATCGGCACGTTGTAGTAGAATTTGTCAAAGAGGATATATGCGGCCAGGGCAAATGAGGCGCCGAAGCTGTACAGTGCCGGCTTTCCAAAAAAGTGCAGCGGTCTTGTGGCATAGCCTAAGAGGAACCTAAGCGTTACCAGGTCAAAGGCTACTCTGAAAGTTCGCGATATCCCGTAACTGCTTTTGCCGTGCGGTCTTACAATGTTCGTTATGGGGACCTCTATTATCCGCACGCCGCTGCTCGAAAGTAGTGCCGGGATGAACCTGTGCATCTCACCATAGAGGCTTAAATCCTCTAAGACGCCCCGTTTGTAGGCCTTGAACGTGGTGCCGAAATCGTGGATATCGACGCCGCTGACCTTTGAGGCGAGCCAGTTGGCGACCCTGCTGGGGATTTTTCTCATAATCAGGTTGTCAACGCGTTTTTCGCGCCAGCCGCTGACAACATCGTAGCCTTCTTCCAGTTGTTCGAGGAACATCGGTATCTCTTCGGGCAGATGCTGTAAGTCGCCGTCCATCGATATGATTATATCTCCTCGTGCATTATCGAAGCCCGCCGCAAGGGCCGGGGTCTGGCCGAAATTGCGTCGAAGCTCCACTATCACGACATGAGTGTCCTCTTCGGCCATAGCTTTGAGCAGTTCAAGGGTATTATCGCTGCTGCCGTCCTCGATAAAGATAAGCTCATAGCGAAGACCCGTCTCGGTCATCACCTTTGTAAGGCGGTTGTAAAGCTCGCCTGCAACCTTTGCCTCATTATACAGCGGCACAACAACCGAGCATTCAACCTTGCGTGTGCTCTGAGGATTATAATTTTCCATAATGAGTAAGCTCTATATTCGCATCAGCCAAAAATTTCCTGACATCATCACTGCAAAGGGCTTCAAGTTCAACCTGCCTTTGCTCTACGAGCCTGGTCCGTTTCTGGTCAAGGCCCTCGGCAAAGCCGGGATGCGTCATCACTTCGACTACACCGTCAAACGGATTCTTCGCCACCTGCCGCCAGAAATCAACATCTATTTTACCAGTATGAGCCGTTCCAAGAAACATATCATTTTTGATGAAAGTATCGTTCTGCTTACGGTTGATTTTGGCCATCATTCTGATAATGCGTGCCCTTGTTTTGCCGCCTTTCGGAGGGCAGGGCCGGCCGGGGCCGCTTACCTGTGCCGGCTCAAACGGCCATCTTATCGCGTTGATATCAAAACGCTCAGCCAGGCCGACAACAATCGGCCATAAGGCGGGGAATGTATGGACATGCTTATGCGAATCGAGGTGTGTCGGCTTTATTCCACTATCGATTACCCACTGAATCTGTGCGGCTAATTCAATTTCTATTGCCTGGCGAGTAGTTCGGCTGAGCATACTCTTAATCGCAAGCTTGCTGAGTGATAAGACAAATTCGCCGTTACTATCGAGCAGAACTTTCACTCGCTCATCTTTTGAAACCGGGGTGCTGTCGAAAAGGTTCAGGTGGACTCCGACCCCAAGACCCGGCATTTCGCCGGCCAACTCGACGGCCTGCGCAGCGGCGCCCATACCGGCCATAATGGTTGCACTTGTGAGGACACCTTCGGTGTGAGCGCACTTTACGGCCCTGTTCACCCCTTCGCAAAGCCCGAAGTCATCCGCATTTACTATTAACCTGCCCGCCATAGGCTAAGAGTCTAAGCACGCCCCTCCCTCAGGTCAACGAGATAATTAGGAAGCGTACGCCGAACCATGGTTTGACCGAGCATATTTGGTCTTTGAGGGAATGGCTGAGTTATCCGGCTGTTCAATTATAACAAGACGCCAAGGAAAATCTGTAATTGAAGGATTTTCTGTGTTTGGTTTGTAACCTTTGTTAGCTCGCTTGGTCTTAAAGGCACGAGCCATAAGATTTTTTTGCTGTCGGCGATGATTAACAAGTTTTGACGAAGGTCGCGCGGTACCTTCTGGGCGGTAAGGAATTTTCCGATTTTTTTCTCACCCACCCCCCCCAAGGGCCAAAACCTGTCGCCGGCTTGTCGATGTCTCACAACGACAGGGTGAGCTAATTTATCATAATCAAACCACTCAACGTTCTTGTCTTTGGCACTTTTGAACCTGTCAATGTTACAATTTTTAGCATCGAGGACACTTGCTTCTATCGAGCAGGTTTCAAATTGAGTCAGGCCGGGGATTTGCAAATCAGTCCGGCCGCCCAAAAAGGGGTCAGGAACTTTGGCCTTCGTTGCACGGCAGAGGATGATTTTGTCGTACCGGGCCTGGGCTAAAAAAGGGCCCGGCAGTTCAACGATTCTGCCGGCGGGGCCTTTTGCCAATTGCATGATACTGCTGTAGTGGACTTCTTTCAGGTCTCGCTCACCACTGCCGAGGGCAACGAGGGTGCGGCGGACAAGCTCGGCCTGAACTATTTGGGTCTGGGCACAGAGAATTTTTGCGTCCAGCGTGACCGTGTCCGGCTGCAAATCCGGGACGACAACCGGCCACACTTTTTCCACCTGCCGGCAAAGGCGACTGTGCAAATTCCGGCAGTTTTGAGATAGCTGCGCCAGGTACTCCACGAGCGAACCGTTGCACCCTCTCTGGAGGTGCGGCAACAGCAGGTATCGAATTCGGTTGCGCGTATAGCCGATGTCCGCATTGGTAAGGTCATATCGCCACTGAAGATTGTTTGTCTTACAGTATTCGATAATCTCTTCGCGCAAGACGCAAAGCATCGGCCTTACAAATGTAACTCCATCTGAAAAGGCTCGCTTCGGGCTGATTCCCACAAGGCCCCTGAACCCCGTGCCGCGAAGCAGCCGATGTATCATCGTCTCTGCGTTATCGTCCTTATGATGTGCGGTGGCAACTTTTTTACAACCGTTTCGGTTTGCAATATCGATGAGGGTACGGATTCGCAGTTTCCGGGCTGCTGTTTCGATGGAAAGCTTGTTCTCGATTGCGAATGAGCGAACGTCCACCGAGCGGGCCGCCACCTTAAGGCCCAGCTTTTTACCAAGTGCGGCCACAAAGTCCTGGTCCTCGTCGGACGAGGGTCCGCGCAACCTGTGGTTCACATGGCCGATTACCAGCCGGGCATCGATTGCGCCGGTACGGGCCAGGGCGAGCATCGCAAATAAAAGAGCAACCGAGTCGGCTCCTCCCGACACGGCCAGTAAGACCGGCTCATTGGTATCAAAAAGAGATGAGGCGGTTATAAATGCAGCGACTTTTTTCTCGAATTCCGACAATATAGTCTCAGAACTTTTGAAATGCTGTAATAGTCAATATGCAATTTACAATATAAAATAAAAAAGGCCTGTCCCCGCAGCGAACAGACCCGAAGCCAATCTTAAAATTTCGTTGATAGCCGGATAACTATTTCGGAAGCCTGGTCTCGTCCATGGTCATCTCGCCAATGCGCTTTCGGGCAAATTCGGTATTGCCCTCATTTAGCGACTCTCTGGCGATGGCCAGCCGATAAAGCGCCAGCGCTTCTTTCCTCATATGCAGATGCCTGTCGAGCACATAAGCCGCCTTGAATCTCGCGGGGTAGGGAGTGTTGTCATCCCACTGAAACGCCCGCTGGTAATAAACGGCCGCTATCTGATAATCCCCGAAATGGTCGTAAATCTGGCCGGCCCTGTATGCCGCGTCGTCAATTTTGTCGCTGGTCGGATAGTTGGTGATTAACTTGTTGAAGCCCCTAAGCGCCATGCGAAGCTTGTCCTCATCGGCAATCACCACCAATCTCTTTGCTTCCCAGTAAAGACCGTTTGATTCTTCGAACAACACGTCGGCCTCTTCGATTGAATCAGTCGCCGCAAGGGCTGTCTGCATCGCTTCAGCGGGCATCAGATAGCGATATTGCACCAGTGACGCCTGCTCCTTCTGTGCCCATCGCAGCTTTGTGGCATCGCCGTTGGTTGTGTAATATTTCACAAGCTCGGCAAGTGCCGCCCGGTAGGCGTCCCGATGAGCCGCCATCTGTTCAACAAGGTCAACCTCCGCCGCCTCGGGTGCAGCGAAACCCACATCGGCTGCTATCGCGGCCTCGGCAGGGTCGGCCCGAAAACGCGGGTCATCCCTGGACAACTCTTCGATGCAGCCGGAAATAAATACTACCAGTGATAAAACCAGTGTTATAGAAACTTTTCTCGACATTATGAACCCCTTTCGATTTCAAACGCGGAACCTATTGATTTTTTAATAAATAACGAAACAGGAACTAAACTCGAAATCCTAATATCTAAAGAACTATAGTTTCTCTTGCCCACAACATACCAACTCCGACAGTGATGTCAAGTGCAATCAGACAATAAATTTACCCGGCCCCTGTTACTTCTTTCGTCTTGTCCAATCCTCTAACCGTCAAACCAGCTCACCGATTCACCGACTCACCGTAACTTACCACTGCGCCTCGATATACGGCCCGACCGGACCTTCGGGTTTGGGCTTTGGGCGGGATTTTATTATCGCCTCGGCTATGGCCACATCGCTTTTTCGGGTGATTTTGATGTTTGAGGTGTCGGTCTCGACAACTGAGACCTCGCGGCCCAGGGCCTCTACAAGAGACGAATCGTCTGTCAGGCTGGCCTTGTCAATATTTTTAATGCCCTCATACGCTTCTTTCAAGAGCTTGGCGTCGAATACCTGAGGTGTCTGGACCTCATAAAGGCCCCTTCTGTCAACGGTCTCGACTATCTTGCCGGCGGCGGCCTTTTTGATTGTTGCCACCACCGGACAGGCCAATATCGCCGCCCCCTTCTGGGCCGCCTGCTTTATGACCGCCTCAACCCATTCGGCCTTGAGACAGCACCTGACCGCATCGTGCACCGCAATAAGGTCGATGTCGTCGGCTACCAATTTGAGAGCGTTAGCAACTGTTTCAAACCGCTCAGGCCCACCGTGGCAGATTTTCACCTGGTTAAAGCTCAGGTTCGCGCCCCATTTGAGCTTTACCAATTCATCATCTTGCGGCGAGATTGCAAGAATTGTTTGTTTGACGTCATCCCTGTCGGCGAAGAACTCGATACTTCGCAAAAAGGCCGCCCGCCCGGACACATCAACAAAGGGCTTTTTCTTGCTGCCGCCGAAGCGCTTGCTTGCACCGGCTGCACATATTATCACTGCGACTTTTTTCATTTGTTAGAAACTCAGTATGGGCAAAAGATTTACCCATCCTACCTTTCTGTCCGGCTTTTAAGACCAGTTCTTGGGGATGTTCTTTGAGAACTCCCCGCACCACTCCTTATCTCTGACGGTGGGCCACCTTATCTCGGAGAACCGCTCCATTCCTCCGTGCGGCATGTGCGGCTGGGGTGCGTATTTACGGCATATCCCGAAATGCTCGGCGTGCGGCTCGTAGAACACGCAATTTTCACATCGAACGCTTTGGGGCCGGTCGCTCACTTTGCACCTCTCTTTCTGCATAGGAAGAATTACTCTGACCGTTTCACCTTTTGGTACCGTCGGCCTTTACCACCCCCCACCCGGTTACTGCGGAATCTAATAACCCAAATCAGGGCCATAGTCAATAAAAAATCCCTGGTTCCCAATATAGCCTCACCGGCACACCAGCGAAGTATCCGGACAGACGGGCCTGCACTGCGCTCGGCAGAATTTACATTTCTATAAAAAAATTGTACTTTCGACAGAAAATGTGGTATATTCCGTCAAGAATTCGTAACCTTGGCCGGGCGAGGGCGAAAATCCGGTTTTCCGACAGATATTCAATAATTAATACGGGTTAGATAAGAAGGAAAAAGCTATGGTACTTCCAGTAGCAGCTGTGCCACTTATTATGAGAATTGTGGGTGTGATATGGATTCTGGTTGCCCTTGGGCTGATTTTGATAATACTGCTGCAGAAGGGCAAAGGGGGCGGCTTAGGGGCAGCTTTCGGAGGAGGTGCGGGTAGTCTGTTGGGCACAAAGACCACTGATTTCTTTACGAAGGTCACCATTGTCCTTGTGCTGCTGTTTTTACTTCTGGCGGTAATAATGGTCAAGTGGTACAAACCCGGCTCAAGCGAGGACCTTTCGCAGCCCTTGATGCCAACGGCTGGGCAACAAATGCCGCTGGCAACACCCCAGCCGGACCAGGCGACACAGGAATAATGGTTTAACAAAGAGATATTGCGTTATGATAAGCAGTATGACAGGTTTCGGCACCGCGGCCGGTGAGGCTGAGGGGATTAGCTACACTATTGAGATAAAGACGGTTAATAACCGCTATTTCAAAGCCCACCTCAGGTTGCCGGAAATAGCATCTTTTCTTGAAGGCGATATTGAAAAACTTTTGAGAGACCGGATTCGGCGAGGAACGGTTAGTTGCGCGCTCCATGTAAAAAACGTTTCCGGCCAGGCACTCTTCGAGATTGATGAGAGTACATTGGCCGGCTATATAGCCAGGCTACGGGATATCGCCGAAGCCAATAAAATCCAAAGCCCGATTGATATTGCCGCTTTGCTGAATTTGCCCGGCGTTGTACAGCCTTTCAGTCCAGACGAGACACAGACCAATAGCATGAAGGAGACTGTCTTAGACCTTGTCAATCAGGCAATCGAACAGGTAAAGGGGATGCGGCAGACAGAAGGCGCGGCGCTTGGGCGGGACATGGTAGAAAACTGCCGGGTGATAAAAGAAAAGCTGCAATCGGCCCGCGAGCGGAGCGGGATTGTAGTCCAGGAGTATCATGATAAATTGAAAAAGAGAGTTGACGAATTGTTGGCCGGCGCTAAACTGAACATTGATGAGGAACTCTTGGCCAGAGAAACTGCTATATTTGCCGACCGCTGCGATATAGCCGAGGAACTGACGAGGCTCAACTCGCACCTGGACATGTTCACGGAACATTGTCAGCAAAATCGGGACGCCGGCAGGAGACTGGACTTTATCAGCCAGGAAATGCTCAGAGAGGCTAACACGATAGCGAGTAAAGCCGCTGACTCCCAAATCGCGCGGTGGGTGATTGATATGAAGTGTGCAATCGACAGGATTAAGGAACAGGTCCAAAACGTGGAGTGACAGGGGGTCAGGATGAGCACACAGAACCCAAAGAAAGGTAAAGTGGTGATTATCAGCGGCCCTTCGGGCGTTGGAAAGAGCACGGTCTGCCGGGAATTAGTCAGGCAAATAGATGCTTTCCTAAGTGTTTCAGCCACAACAAGACCGCGGTCCGAAAATGAAGTTGACGGCAAAGATTACCGGTTCATCTCAGAGGCCGAATTTCAGAAAAGGATTGAAACCGGCGATTTTCTCGAGTATGCCGAAGTCTTTGGAAATTTGTATGGCACGCCGCGAGAGGATGTCCGGCAGGCCTTGGCGCAAGATAAAACTGTTATTCTCGAAATCGATGTCCAGGGTGCACTTATCGTTAAGAATTCGTACCCTGATGCGCTTATGATTTTCATCCTGCCGCCGAGCCAGGCAGACCTTGCGGGTCGAATGGCCGGCAGGGGCAGAGGAGAAGACGGTAAAACAGCCAGGCGAAGACTGGACAGTGCCAGCGTCGAAATTGCCTCGGCCTGGCAGTATTACGACTATATGGTCATAAACGCTGACGTTAAACAGGCTGTGGAAGAAATTAAGAAAATTATCAAAGAAAATACCGGAGCCAAAGAATGATAGAAGATCTCAAAAGCACTGACATTATTAACAAGGTTGGGGGCAGGTTTAGGCTTTCCGC
>QNBT01000087.1 GCA_003644205.1 Planctomycetota bacterium
GACTTATCAACCAGGCCTGACTCGGCAAGCTTATCAACCGATTCGGCTGCCACAGGGAAGTTCACGAAAATACTTGGGCTGGTTATGTCCTTATACTCCAGTTCAGCATCAGCTAAAGCCGTTTGGCACCCTACCGACCAGTGAATCGGTTTTAACTGTTTATAAACCAGCCCGTTGCCGACAAGCTCTGCGAAGATTTCTAAAATACCCTTTTCGTACTGGGGCTTGAGCGTCAGATACGGATTGTCAAAGTCGCCGAAAATCCCTAACGACTGAAACTGCTTTGACTGCAATTTAACATACTTGCTCGCATATTTTTTGCACTGAGCGCGAATCTGTAGCTTGTCCATTTCCTTGGCCTTGTCGCCAAGTTCGGCCATTACCTTCACTTCAATCGGCAGGCCGTGGCAGTCCCAACCAGGCACATAAGGCGCATAAAATCCCGCCATTGTTTTGTATTTGACTACAATATCTTTAAGGACTTTGTTAATGACGTGCCCCATATGAATATCACCGTTAGCGTAGGGGGGACCATCGTGCAAGACATACAACGGTGCATCTTTTCGAGCTTCCGAAATCCTGCCGTAGATATCCATCTCGGCCCAGCTCTTTCGCTGAGCAGGCTCACGCTGGACGAGATTCGCCTTCATCGAAAAGCTCGTCTTCGGCAGATTAAGAGTATCACGATAACCTTTTTTCTTGTCATCCGACATCGCTGTAAACCTCATAAACCATAATCATAACTAAGAATTACACATACTACGCGGGCCGACCATTTGTGTCAACTTTCCACAAGGGCAGGAAACCTGCCCATCCTACCATGGCTGGAATCCACAACCTTTGGTGAGAGAATGGATTCCAAATCGAGTTTGGAATGACAAAAGTCGAAAGGTTGAGATTCTTCGCTCAGAATGACATCTATACAGTTTTCTACAGAACACCTTAATCTAAAAAAAGCCTTCCGGAGCTTGCCGCTCTGGAAGGCTTGTAAAACGCAAATTTCAGCTTTCTCAAAGCGGTTTTCGTCTCTCCATCATAATAATAATGATGCTATAGAGCCTCCTTGTACGCACAGGATTTATGCACAAGGCTGAGCCTCTTGACTTGATTTTAATGTCTGTTTTCATACTATTCATACTAAAAACCACCTTAAAAAGCCATATTACAACTGCAATTATCAATAATTCTCGGCCAATGTCAAGGCCCGGTTTAAAAAAATCCAGGTATCGTCCCAAAGTTTGTGGATGAAATACTATCGGGGAAAAAGCGTTTATCGCGTTAGGGCTAACAGCAGGTAAGAAAACGGCTCCGAGAGGCTCCCGTCGGGCAAACAGTAATACCAATTAGAATTAACCCGGATATTTCACCACAGAGCACGCTGAGGACGCGGAGTTGGTTTATATTAAAGAAGTTACGGCCCAAACCGGAAAATGCCAACTACAACATTCTGCTACTTGTGATAAGCGCTGTATTTTATACCCTTGGGTATAGTTTTGTTATCCTGCTGGTAGCTGATAAAGCGATAAACGCAATTGGTTGTTGGGAAAGCGATTTTCGCTTTCCCCCAATTCATCATCTTTGAAAGATTTGAAACCTCACGACTGCTAAGATTTCTTTTTGTCTAATTCGTTCAATGCATGAGTATATGCGTCGACCGAAACCGCGTGGCTGGTATCCAATACCGCCCGGCCGATCCCAAGCCTTTTCTGTATCTGCTCAAGCGGAACCCCTTTTGTTTCAGGCATCATGAAAATAACCCAGAGCAACTGAAGCACCATCATCGCCGCATAAAATGCAAATACCCGTCCGCCTGCCTGATTGGCGCCGGGTGCATCAGGTTTGCCGACCATCATAGGAAATGTCCATGCTATTAATGCACACATGAACCAATGAGTAAATGAGCCGAGGGCCTGGCCCTTTGCACGAATACGATTCGGGAATATTTCGCTTATAAAAACCCATATTACGGCTCCCTGGCCAAACGCATGGGATGCGATAAACACCATAAAGCTGACCAGGACAAGCATTCCGCCCATCTCGGTGTAAAAGGCCCATGCCGCCGTTGACAAACTCAGGATGTATCCAACCGAACCGACCAACATAAGTTTTTTTCGTCCGAAGTGGTCGATGACCGTCATTGCCAGCATTGTGAAGATAAGATTGGTTGCTCCTACTATCACACTCTGCTGCAGGGCCGAAGACCCCGTTGCACCGGCCATTTCAAATATTCTTTTGGAATAATACAGCAGTGCATTGATACCGGACAGTTGATTAAATGCCGCTATCAGGAACGCTAACATAATAGGTTTGATATATATCATGCGGAAAAACGGTTCCCTGCCGGCATGATGGGCCAGGTCGAGCGACTCCTGAATATCTTTCATTTCCTGCTCGATATTATCTGCACCAAGCCTTGCCATGGCAGTGCGTGCCTGATTCTCTTTGCCTTTAATCATCAACCAGCGCGGACTTAATGAGGTTGTGAACAAAAACAGGAAGAATGCGGCGGCGGGGAAGGCTTCAACGCCGAACATCCATCGCCACTCAATTTCGCCCAGACTCATCGTTCCAATAATGTAATTGGAAAGAAAGGCTAATAAAATACCGAGAACAATATTGAACTGCATTAAAGCTACCAGGCGGCCTCGACTTTTTGCGGGTGATATCTCGGCAATATAAATCGGGCCTACGACAGAGGAGCCTCCGACCGCCAGACCTCCGATGAACCTTGCAATAACAAATGAAGCCCAGTTCCATGCAAACGCACTACCGACTGCGGAGACAAAATATAAAACAGCCAGGCCGGACAGTGTCTTACGCCTGCCGAAAGCATCCGACGGCTTACTTGCAAGCCAGGCACCAACGATAGTCCCTATCAATGCGCTTGCTGTTGTGCAGCCGTGCCAGAAACCGGTGCTTCCCAGGAAACCGAAAGAACTCATACCTGCAGCAAGCCAATCATAAGTTCCCGAAAACAGCTCCTGTAGCGCCTGTTCGGCGCCGGAGATAACTGCTGTGTCAAAACCAAATAAAAGTCCACCGAGCGAAGCAACAATAGCGCTTCTAAGTAAAAACTGCTTTTTCACATTTTACTCCTGTAATGAATTGCTTACGTCTTGGAAATATACCGAAAAGATACATCTTAATTTTCATGTTACCTATTATATCTTCATCCCAAAGATTGCCAAGGCCGTTTTTGACATGCCCCTAATTTTTGAACGGACAATCAGAAAACTTGACTTTTCAGGACAGAGCCGATATTGCATGGATGAAGAAAAGAAAGGAACGAAATAATGAGGATTGTTGCGGTTATTCATAAATCAAATTAGACGAAGAAGCTCTTGACCATTGAGGTGGCATAATGTAAGCTTACTGAACGGTTTGGGTAACGTTTTTGTCGATAGCCGCTCTTACAATGCAGAAGTTTGTATGATGTGTCGCCAGATAAGTAAATGGTTGTGTATATTAATGTTGTCGGGTCTTGTGACCCCGATGTGTGGTTGCGGGCAAAGGGCTGCGCGAACTGAAGAAGTGCCGGCGCCGGTCCGGCCTGCCGGAACGATTGGGTCAATGGCCGAGCTTTATGAGTTCGGTGCGATACCGGTCAAAGGCTGGGGGATTGTGGCGGGCCTGGCCGGTACGGGCTCAAGTGAATGTCCGCCCGCCTTAAGGGACGTGCTTGTAAAGTATATTCAGCAGCAAGTATCCGGACAAAGCAAAGTGGATCCCGACGGATTCATTAACAGCCCGGACACAGCGGTGGTCCAAATCACCGGAGTCATACCTCCTATAGCATCGAAAGGGGACCGTTTTGATGTTGAGGTTGTTGCTCTTGAAGGCACTCAGACGACCTCTCTTGACGGCGGCAGATTGTACCCTGCCCAGCTTAAGGCGGTCTCGCGACTTCAACGTTTTGACCAATACTCAGAGACGTTGGCAACAGCCGGGGGGGCGGTGTTCATTGACAAACTGGATTCAGACGCGGGCCCCAGGACAAAAGGCTCCGTACTTGGCGGAGGCCTGGTTGTCGAAGATGTGCAAATTTCGCTCGTATTGCCTGAGCCGAATTATCTGACTGCAAGCGCTATTAGAAACCAACTGAACGAGCGATTCGGCCCGGGCACGGCAAGAGCGATTTCCCCGAGCCGGATTCGGCTGAAAGTGCCGCCGAAATTCAAGGCAGAGAAGGATAGATTTCTGGCCATGGTAACAACGCTGTCTCTTGGCCAGGACGAACAGGTGCAGCAGCGCAGGATAGAGACTCTTGTAGAGCGGCTGGTGCGTGGCGAGGATGTCGCAATCAGCCAAATCGCTCTTGCGACGATAGGCAAAGCGGCGCTTGATGAGCTTGCACCGCTTTTGAGCACGTCTGATGAAAGGGTTCGTTTTCACGCGGCAGTATGTATGCTCAGGATAGGCGACGACAGGCCTTTGTCGGTTCTGCGTCAGATAATCGCAGACGGTAGCTCGCCTTACAGGATTGAGGCGATACGAGCAATTGGCGCCGGTGCCAGGCGCGATGATGCGATAGCGATATTGAACAGCGCTCTTGCAGATACAGACTTTGCTGTGCGGTTCGCTGCGTACGAACAGTTGCGAAATCTGAGGGATATTTCTGTTACCCAGATTCCGGTAGCGGGGGATTTTCTCATCGATAGTGTTACCTGCGCGGGTGAAAGGTCAATCTTTGTTTCTCGCAGCGGCATTGCCCGTATCGTTCTGTTCGGGGCACCGATTTACTGCAAAAACGATATTTTCATAGAATCGGACGATAGAAGCGTAGTAATCAACGCGGGCCGGGGCGATAAGTTCGTATCGGTCATGCGAAAACACCCGAAAAGCCCGAGGCTGTTCGGGCCCCTCAGGTCGAGTTTCAACCTGGCCGATATAATACGAACGCTCGGCGAGGTACTCCCGCCCGACGATAAACCGATGATACGGCCCGGTTTAGGCGTTGCATATTCGGATATAGTAGTACTGTTGAAACGGATGGTTGAAAGGGGGGCTGTCGAGGCCGAATTTAAGGCCGGGCCCGTAGCGGGGGCAATTGTGGAGAAAATAACCACGAATGACCGATAACAATATGAATAAGGCATATTTTGCTTGGATGGCAATACATTATATGTCATTCCAGCGAAAGCTGGAATCCACGACCTTTGGTGAGAGCGGATTCCAAATTGGGTTTGGAATGACAAAATTGGAGGGTATAATCGATTGACAGGGATGTTTTTGCAACAGGGCCGGAGAGACGCCAATGCGGCTTGAAAAGATAGTTCTTAACGGTTTTAAGAGCTTTGCTGATAAGACGGAATTCAATTTTAATCAGGGGATAACCGCTATTGTCGGGCCCAATGGGTGCGGCAAGAGTAACGTAGTTGACGCGGTAAAGTGGGTTCTGGGCGACCAAAGCCCCAGGAGCCTTCGCAGCGGGCAAATGTCCGACGTAATATTCGGCGGCTCAAGCGGCAGAAAGCCCAGCGGCATGGCTCAGGTGGACCTGTACTTCCTTGATGTCAAGTGCCTCGGCATCGAATCCAATGAGCTTGAGATTTCGCGGCGCCTGTACCGCAGCGGCGAAAGCGAGTACCTGATAAACAATAAGGTGTGTCGCCTCAAAGACGTGCGAGAACTGTTCATGGATACAGGAGTCGGTGTAAGCGCGTATTCAATCATCGAGCAGGGGCAGATTGAGCGACTGTTGCAGGCCTCGAACGTTGACCGGAGGGTCATTTTTGAGGAAGCGGCGGGCATCAGCAAGTACAAGTCCCACAAGAAGGAGGCGCTTCGCAAGCTCGAGCGAACAGAGCAGAATATGCTGCGAGTGGCCGACATCCTGACAGAGGTGCAAAAGCAGCTTAGAAGTATAAAATACCAGGCGGGCAAGGCGAGAAACTACCTGCAATACACCGCCAGGCTCAAGGACCTGCAGGTGAACTATTCGCTTGCTCAGTACCACAAGATCACCGGCGACAGCAATGAGAAGAAAAACACCTTAGCCGGTTTGCAGGAACAACTCAGCTCCATTGTTGCCGAACTGGCCGGAAACGATGCGAATTTGAGCCGGGTGGGAAAAGGTATCATCGAGACCGAAGGCGAGATAAACCACTGGGACAACAGGCTTGTCGCAACCCAGAGCAAAATCGAGCAGCAATTAGAGCGCATCAGGTTCCTGAAGAAGCGAAGCGAGGAACTTCAGCAGAGAAAAACAAACGCTGCAGAGCAAATACACAACCTCAGCGCCCAGAGCAGCCGGTTTGACAAAGAGTTAGCCGAGTGCAGGGTACGGTTCGAGGAAAATCAGAAAGCATTCTCACAGAAGCAGCGGCTGGTCGCCGAGCTTGAGGAAATTATTAGTCAGACCGGCAGACTGTGTTCGAGCATTGAGGCCGATTTGGAGGATGAGAAGTCCGGCATTATCGATATCGTCAGGAGAACGGCCCAACTGCACAACGAAATACAGAGTTTGGGCGTTTATCGCAGCAACCTGAGCGGCCAGAAGGACCGTCTAAGTGGACGTGCCGGCGATGCTGAGACGCAGTTAGCTAATTTGCTAACCGAAAAAGCCCAGCTCCAGGCAAGGTTGGATGATGTCAACAAGGTTCTCGGCGAGCTTCAGGAAAGTCTCGACTCTAAACGCAGCGAGTTGCAGGAGCTAAGTAGCGGGCGGGAAGTTATCAGCAGGCGTTTGGCCGAGGCGAAACAGACCCGGAGCGGGCTTTCGAGCGAATTTAAGGTATTGAGCGACATGCAGACCGAGCGCCAGGGGCTGAGCGAATCGGTCAAACAGATACTGAGCTCGCTGGCAGAGGACGGACCCGCCAGGTACGATTACATAGAGGGGATTGTTGCTGATGTGATAAGCGCTGAAGCTGACTATGCAACGGCGATAGAGGCGGCACTTGAGGGAAAGGCTGATGCTCTGGTGATTAACAGCACAGACGGCTTTCTTGCCGACGAGCGGATGCGCGAAGGATTAGACAGCAGGGTAAAATTGATTTGTACCGATAAGATTGCCCCGTTCGCCGATAGTCAGGATTTGTCCCAATATCGGTCCGTAGTCGGAAGAGCGGTCGAATTTGCAAGTTACGACAGCAAGAATGCACAGTTGGCCTGGCGACTCTTAGGTCATACGATTTTAGTGGATTCGATGACCGCGGCGATTGAACTTTCTCACCGGTTGGGGCCAGAGTACAGGTTTGTTACACTTGAGGGAGAGGCCCTCGAAAAGGGACATTATATGCGTGTCGGGCCCCTCGGCAGGGCGACGGGGCTGATATCACGCAAAAGCAGGCTGAATTGGCTAAAAACCGAGCTTGAGGAGACCGAAAACCAAATCCTGCAACTCGAAGAGCAGGCTCGACAAAACAGCAGGCAAAGCGAGCGCCTGGCGAAGCTGTGTCGGGATTTACGCACGGCTGTTTATGAAGCCAACACCCAAAAGGTTGATATCGAGTCAAGGCAGCGCATTACAGAGCAGGATATCAAACGTCTGAGTGATGAGCAGCCTGTCATAGCCGGCGAAATCGAGATGTTGCAGCAACAGATCAGCGAGTCGGTCAAGAGCGAATACGATTCCAAACAGAAGCTGGCCGAGCTTGAGGCAATCAACGCCGACAGGAGCAGGCATATTGAAGAGCTACAGACGCATCTGGCCCAAAACAAGTCCGTAATGGAAACCAAAACCGCCGAGCTTACAGAACTGAAAGTTGACCTTGGGCAGACTGCCGAGCAGCAAAACTCAATCAGTCAGCAAATGTCGAGCCTTCAGAACCAATTGGAGTATGGAAGGGACGCTTTAGCCTCGGCAAGAACGGAATCAGCAGAATGCACCGCCCAAATCGCCCGGACACGCCGGGATATTTTGAACAGCGAAGCGAAAGTGTCCGAACTTTTTGTAGCCAAAGACAACGCCGGGCGGATGAGCACACAAATGCACGAGCGGATAAGCAC
>QNBT01000088.1 GCA_003644205.1 Planctomycetota bacterium
GCCGTTTTCTCCAAGGACACTGCCGAACATTACATGGGCAAGCTCGATATTTTCAGGCGCCCAGCCGGCCATTCGCCCAACGGCAAAAAGCATCTCAAAATGTAATTTCTGCCTGGCATCGGTTACATAGACAATGCTATCCGCCTTTAATTCGCTTACACGATAGCGCAATGCAGCAAGGTCCGTCGTAGCATAAAGATACGCACCATCGGACTTTTGGATAATAAACGGCAGGTCTTGTCCCTCTTTATTCTCAAAGCCCGGCGGAAAGACGCAAATCGCGCCATCTGATTCAACAGCAATACCAGCCTTTTTTAAATCCTTCACTACTTCAGACAATTTATCATTATACTTACTTTCACCAAATACATCTTTGTCGGTGAGATTAACTCCAAGATAATCATATAGCTCCTGACAGTGAGAGAGCGATTCATTTACAATAAAATTCCATACAGCTATGACATGTTTGTTATGAGTTTGTAGTTTGACGACATAGTTCCTGGATGTTTCTGCGAAGTTAGCATCGGTGTCGAAACGCTTTTTGGCCTCTCTATAGAATGCTTCAGTATCAGATATCCTAAGTTCGTCTTCCGTTAGGATAAAACTTTTTTGGCCGGGTCTTTTTTCAATTTCAGGGCGAAGGTATTCTTGGTCAAAGTACGCGCACAGCATTCCAAACTGCGTTCCCCAGTCGCCGATGTGGTTTTGTCGGATGACTTTATGGCCGGCGAATTCGAGGAGTCGGCAGATGCAGTCGCCGATGATGGTGCTTCTAAGATGGCCGACGTGCATCTGCTTTGCGATGTTGGGGCTGGAAAAGTCAACAACGATAGTTTTGGGGGTGTCTATTTTATCGATGGCAAGATTGTCGGTAGTATCGGCGTTTATTTCCAGAAGCTGAGAGGCGAGGTAGTCGGTTTTTAAGCGGAGGTTTATGAAGCCGGGGCCGGCGATTTCAGGCGGCTCGCAGATGTCGCTAACGTCGAGCTTTGCCACAACCCGCTCGGCTAATTTGCGTGGATTGAGCTTGAGCTTTTTTGCAAGGGCCATGACGCCGTTGGCCTGGTAGTCGCCGAATTTAGGGTCGGTGGCGGGTGTTACAATGGGTGCACAATCTTTTTGGTTTGTAACCACGGACATTGCGGCGGAAATCTTTTCTTCTAATATGTCAATAGTTTTCATTCAACAAATTTTTATCTCTGAGTCCTCTGTGTTCTCTGTGGCTAACAATATTATTATCTCTTAACTCTCTGTGTTCTCTGTGGCTTAAAATTATTTATATCTCTGCGGCTATTTTTTTGATGTATCGAATTTTACTTTTTTAGCGTCGCCCCAGAGGATTTCGAGGTCGTAATATTCTCGATACTCATCGTCGAAGATGTGTACGACTACCTCGACAAAATCCAGCAGTATCCATCGGCCCTGTTCGTAGCCGGCCTTTCCGAAGCGGGCAAAGTCGGCCTCTTTGGCGTGGGCCGAGATTTCATCGGCGACCGTGCGCGCCTGTCGCGGGCTTGTGCCGGTGGCGATGACGAAGTAGTTGGTAACGGGGCTTTTGCCGGCCAGGTCCAGTATAGCTATATCTTTACAGTGCCTCTCGGCCGCGATATTAGCGGCTGCTATAGCAAAGGCTCTGTCGGGCGTTTCCTTCTTTTTTGTCAAAATTTTATCCTCAGTGGAACCGCTTACTACTTTGCAATGCTTGCTACGAAGTACAAGTCGCGGTACCGTTTTTTTCTGGATTCCGGATTAAATCCGGAATGACAGAGGGTACACAGATAGAAAAAGGCCCAGCTTTTTAGCTGGGCCTATAGGGTACACTCATTAAAGATATAAGTCAATCGCTTTGGATGGTAAGTAAGCGATTGGGGGTCATCAGTTAATTTCCGATTCCGAGCCAGCGTGAAAATGCACCGGAGATTATGGGGGCGAATTTTACGATGACGCCGGAAAAGACAACGCTGACCATTGTCATCAGTTTAATCAGGATATTCAGGCTTGGGCCGGAGGTGTCCTTACAGGGGTCGCCGACGGTATCACCGACGACGGCGGCCTTGTGGGCCTCGGAGCCTTTTCCACCGTGGGCGCCCTTTTCGATGTACTTTTTGGCGTTGTCCCAGGCACCGCCTGCGTTGTTGAGCGTAACAGCGAGGACAAATCCCGTGGTCAGGCCGCCGGCTAATAGTCCCATGACGCCTGCAACGCCTAAGACCAGGCCGGTTACGACGGGTACGATAATCGCCAGGAAGGACGGCAGGACCATTTCCTTCTGGGCGCCTGCGGTGGAGATTGAGACACACTCGGCATAGTCGGGCTTACCGGTGCCTTCCATAATGCCGGGAATTTCTTTGAACTGCCGACGCACCTCATTTACCATGACGCCTGCGACCCGGCCTACCGCCTTCATTGTCATTGCACAGAAAATAAACGCCATCATCGCGCCGATAAACAGACCGCAGATTAGCTTGGGATTCATGATGGTCATGTCGTAAGCCTCGACGAACTTTGCGACCGAAGCGGCCTTTGCCTCGGCAGCGGTGAAGGTAACCTTACCGACCGTATAGACACCATCGCCGGCGAGTTTTGCAACCCAGATTCGAACCTCCTCGATATAGGCTGCCAAAAGCGCCATCGCGGTAAGTGCGGCAGAACCGATGGCAAAGCCTTTACCGGTGGCTGCGGTGGTGTTGCCGAGTGCGTCGAGGGCGTCTGTTCTTCTGCGAACTTCGGGGCCGAGTCCGCTCATTTCTGCATTACCGCCTGCGTTATCGGCAATCGGCCCGTAGGCATCTGTCGCCAGAGTAATGCCCAGGGTTGAAAGCATACCGACGGCGGCGAAGCCGATGCCGTAGAGGCCCATAGATACATCGCTGAATCCGCCGGCAAAGCCGAATGCGCAAAGTATTCCGAGAACTATCGTTACTACGGGCAGGCCGGTGGAGAGCATTCCGGTTGAAAGGCCGTCGATGATTGTCGTGGCAGCGCCCATGTTGGCCTGGGCAGCGATGCCCCTGGTCGGAGCATATTCATCAGATGTATAGTACTCGGCAAGCTGTCCGATAATTACGCCTGCGGCGAGGCCGGAAATGACCGAGCCGAAGATACCCCAGGTAATCCAGCCGACCAGCGCCAACCCTGCAAGGGCAAGAACAATCAGGACTGAGCTGCCAAGTGTACCGAGCAAAAGGGACCGCAGCAGATTCTTCTGAGTGGCGTCTTCTTTACACTTGACGAGGAATATGCCGACAATTGAAAGGATAATGCCGATACCTGCGACGACCATTGGAGCGAGGACCACTTTTAGGGGGTCCATGCCTACCCTGGCAAGGGCCGATGCCGACAGAGCCGCCCCAAGGGCGGTGGCGGCCAGGATAGAGTTGCAGTAACTTTCGTAGAGGTCGGCACCCATGCCCGCGACATCTCCGACGTTATCACCGACATTGTCGGCAATGGTAGCGGGATTTCGCGGGTCATCTTCCGGGATGCCGGCCTCGACCTTGCCGACCAGGTCTGCCCCGACGTCGGCCGCCTTGGTATAGATTCCACCGCCGACACGGGCAAATAGTGCCTGTGTGGATGCACCCATGCCGAATGTTAACATTGTGGTTGTGATTTCAACGAGTTTGTGGTCGGCCTCCATTCCAGCAGGGATAAGGGTCATGCCTAACAGCCTCAGGCCGTTGGCCATGTGCTCGGCTGTGTAAAGGAATTTATCGAGGATGACGTACGAGACGGAGATGAAGAACAAGCCGAAGCCGACCACGACCAGTCCCATAACGGCACCGGAGCGAAAGGCGACCTGGAGGCCTCGGTTGAGGCTTTGTGTCGCCCCCTGAGCGGTGCGGGCGGAGGCGTTTGTGGCGGCTTTCATGCCTAAGAAGCCACACAGTCCGCTGAAGAATCCGCCGGCCAGGAACGCGACGGGGAAAAATGGATTTTGCACGCCGTAATAGGCTAAGGCAGCAAAGATGACCAGCAGGACCAGAAAAACGAGCGAGACCACGCTATACTGGCGTAACAGATACGCATAGGCCCCCTCGCGGACATCGCGGGCGATTTTAATCATAGTTTCGTTGCCTTCGGGTTCAGCCATCATCTTCTTATAGAAATAGACGGCGAAGATGAGCGCCAGAACGGATGAGATGGGCGCTATCCACCAGACAGGTAGTGTACCGGAGGCGGCACCTTCGGCGCCGGTATCGGCTACTGCCGTGGTTGTAAAGGCCAACACGGTTAATAAACACGCTACAAGTATGAATTTTGAAAACGTCTTCACTGTTAGATTCCTTTCGAACTTAGCAATCAGTATTCAACAGTATTTCCTTTTGGGCCCAACATAATCGGGTAAAGTGGAGAGCATACATAAACATAAAGGTTTTTCAAGTAATTTATTTGGGAAAAAAGAATCAGCCCAGGGGCCTGCATAGTTTAGGTCTCGGCTATGTGTGATAGTCGGCGTTAATCGATATATATTGTTCGCTCAGGTCGCAGCCGTAACAGAAGTCGGAGAATTTGCCGGCACCAAGGTTGATGGTGACTGTGTGTTCGGTGCGTGAGATGACTTTGCTTGCCTTTTTTGGATCAAATTTTGCCGGTCTGCCGTTCTTGAACACGGTAATATCACCGATTTTGCACGTGAGTTTTTGGGGATTGAGTTTTACACCAGCCGAGCCAACGGCGCAGATGATTCTGCCCCAATTCGGGTCGGCACCGTGAACTGCGCATTTAACAAGGTCGTAATCAGCTATAGCTCTTGCGGCTTTTGCGGCATCGGCCCTGGTTGCGGCACCTTTTATGACAACTGTGAACATTCGAGTTGCGCCTTCGGCGTCCAGGACCATCTGTTTTGTCAAGTCGGCGCATACATCTTCCAGGGCCTTGGCGAATTTTCTGTAGCGCCGGCAGGGACTTGTAACGGGTCGATTGCCGGCAGCACCGGAGGCTAAGAGCATGGCGGTATCATTTGTGCTTTGGTGGCCGTCAACCGTCAGTTTGTTCAGCGACCGGCCAACGGCGGCTTTGAGCGCCCGAGCCAGGAGGGGCTTAGTGATGGCGATATCGGTGGTAATGACGGTTATTGTGGTGGCCATGTTTGGTGCAATCATGCCGGCGCCCTTTGCTGTGGCGGCGATTATTATCTCTTTACCGGATATTTCGAGTTTGCGCGTAGTCTGCTTGGTTTTGGTGTCGGTGGTCATGATGGCTTTTGCGAAGTCTAAGCCCGCCTTTGGGCTTGCGCTCAATTTCTTCGCTGCTTTTACAATACCGGCCTGGATTTTTCTGATAGGAAGTTGGGAGCCGATTATGCCTGTCGAGGCGATTAAGACATTATGCGGATTGATATTAAGTTCGCCGGCGGCTGTGGTGCACATAATGACGGCATTTGTAAGGCCCCGGGTGCCTGTGCAGGCGTTGGCGTTGCCGGAGTTGATTACGGCTGCGTAGATCTTGGTGTTTTTTACATGTTTGGCGCTGATAGTTACGGGGGCAGCGACTATTCTGTTTGTAGTAAACACAGCCGCCGCTGTTGCACCAGCCGGGCAGACGAGTAGCGCCAAATCCGGTTTGGTGGATTTTTTGACGCCGCAATGCACCCCCGCGGCTAAAAAGCCCTTTGCCGCAGTAATAGTATTATTTATCATAGTTCTTTCGTTCACTGGTCTAACAAACTGTCGAATCTTTTCAGAATCCCTTTGTGCTCGGAAATCTTGCCAAACTCCAAAAGCCATCGCCTGATATATTCAAGGTCAATCGAATCTTTGTTCTTAATCAGTATATTATTCACATCTTCGGCATCGACGGCTCTTGCCGCAAACATCTTGTGAATAATAACATCCTCGCAGGATGCGAACTTTGCCGGATAACCGTTCATCAGTACTTCTTTCGCCCTGGTTATTGCCTGGGCTTCGTAAGGAGTGAAAGAAAAAATAAAGTCCACCCGTATCCTTGATTTTGGGTCTTCTGCAGGCAGTACTTTGGTTTCACTTGCAAAATCGGCAGGCTTTTGGGGCAGTAGCTTCAAGCCCAATTCCTCGCATAGCCTCGCAATCAGCTGGAATTTATCCGTGTCAATCCCAAGGGTAATATCGATGTCTCTTGTCAATCGCGGACTCCCGTACAAAAGGACCGCCTGGCCGCCGATAATCATATAAGGGATATCGTTTTCGTCCAAATGACGAACAATCTTTTGTATTAATTCTTCTATCACAAGGTTAATCCTTTTACTCAAACAAACTATTTTAACAGAGTCCTCATCCCGATTCATCGGGGCTCGGAATGACGACAGTCGGTCAGTTTAATCCATTTATGGCTCTGGCAATCCTCAAGTCAACCTCCAGGCCCTCCAGGATATTCTCGGAACTGATAATCCCCAAAGACACGGCTTCGGCATGCATAGCTTCATATATAGAAAGGGCCTCTTTGTGGGAAATATTTTCCTGCTCGATTAATTTACGATAAAACTTATTCAATTCAGGATTATTTTTAATCATTGGATTTCAATAGCATAGACCACTAATAACTTATTATAACACTAACAACCTTTTTAACCATGCATTTTTTGAGCCATCTTGTCGGAAGGTGTGAGTGGTCAGGATTAAGGCGGGAATTTGTTGACATCTGGTGCTTGGGTGCCTAAAATAACTGTTCGAAAGATAGGATACCGGATGAGAGCTTGTGTATGTTGGTTGTGAATTAGTGTGGAGATTTAAGTGGTACTGAAATTAGAAGAAAATCCGCCGATTACTTGGCCCCAGAGCACACAGATTAGTGACTTTGCAGGGACGTGGCGTGTCGCGCATACCAAGAGCAGAAACGAAAAGGCCTTAGCGTGGCAGATGCAGAAAAAGGACATAAGCTATTTTCTTCCGATGACGAAAAAGGTTTATCGGAAAAAGGGCAGGACGTTTCGCTCGCTGCTGCCGCTTTTTACGGGTTATGTGTTCTTTTGCGGCGATGAGGATGACCGGGTGGAAGTTCTTCGGACGAATCGTGTGGCGAACATTATCGAGGTAGAGGACCAGCCCCGACTGGTGGCCGAGCTGACACCTATCCATCTTGCACTCGATAAGGGCGAGCAGCTTTTGCCTCACAAGTACATAAAGACGGGGCAGCAATGCCGGGTGACAGCGGGTCCACTGGTGGGTACGGAGGGGATTGTGGTCAGGGCCGGCGAGCGTACGCGTTTGGTTCTGCAGGTTGATATTTTAGGCCAGGCGACAAGCGTTGAAATTGCGACCGATATGATAGAGTTGATTGGGTAGGCGACAGGTTTGAATTGATTTTGAAAGAAAAAGAAATGAGGCTTAGATTATGAAAGCGATTGTCTGGATTATCGGTGCTCTAATAGTAGTTGAAGCTTGTGTGCTTCTTATTAAGCCTGATGTGTACAGGAAATTCGTCAAGTTGTTCGTTCGCGGAAAACTTTTGTACATACCGGCAATGTTAGCAATAGTAGTAGGTGTGGTGTTCCTTATCTTCGCACGTGAGTGTCATATACCGTGGGTGATAATTGTCATCGGTCTTATAAGTGCCGTAAAAGGATTATCAATCTTTGCGATTAAACTCGAAACGCTCAAGGGAACGTTGAGCTGGCTGAGTGAGCGGTCGGATATCACTTTACGGCTGTTTGGGATATTGGCGTTAGCCTTCGGTGCGTTGATCCTTTACGCCGGCGTGCCGCGGTAAGAAATAGTGTTCAACCACGGAATAGCACGGGCTCGCGCTGATTGTGGGTTGGCCACGGATGAGTCATAATAACTACTGCACTTCATAGACGCACCGAAACAAATTTTTATTGCTCTTTGGAAAAATAAATAAACGCTAACGATGAAATCCTAATTTCTAAATCCTAAATCCGAAACAAATTCAAAATCCAAATGCTCTAATGCCCGAAAAAGCTGTTTCTGGTCAAA
>QNBT01000089.1 GCA_003644205.1 Planctomycetota bacterium
AAAATGGTGCATCCCAACGGACAGTTTCGAATTGTCCTCGGATACGTCATACACCGTTACGTGTGCAACGCCGGTGCCGCTCTCTGACGACAGCGATACAGCACGGCTGGCGAACATCATATCACCGTGTCTTGCCGATGCAACTGCGACGGTATGTTCCCGGGTGGGGACATTTTCAAAAACGGCCTGACCGGAGGCATCAACTTTTCCTTCCAGCGTTTCAGTCAACTGTTCGTGTTGAAAAATACGAACAAAAACCTTATCATCGGTAACCGACGTACCTTGTGCTGTACCGTTGGTTACCTTTACAACCAGTAAGGTGTTAGAATTCGTCAGGGGCGCATCTTCTGCAAAGGCTGTGGTCGAAAGTATCGACAGAAACGCAAGAGCAGAAGCAAGAAATTTCACAACGCTTTTCCCATATCAGTCTATGTCGTCAGACCGCCTCGAAAAGAGCGGCCAAACGACAAATAACACACAAGCCGCCAACAGTATCCATCTGAGATTTTCCATTGCACTTCCTCGGTTAATCCCCGGATATAACTTTTCTTCTGTGATACGATGTCAGGACAAGTACTGTGCCAAGAATCATAACAGTACTGCCTATCCAAATCCAGTTTATCAATGGTTTAATCAGGATTCTCAGATTTATCAGTTTGCTGCTGCTGTCAAGGTCGGTAAGAGCCAGGTACAGATCCCCTGCTAAGGTTCTGTGGATATCCACCTCGCTGACGGCCTTGCCGCCGGCGGTATAAACCGCCCTGGCGGGCTTCAGATTGGCAATCAATTCAGATGCTTTATAAACGGACATATTCGCCGTGGCGGCAGTGAAATTCGGGCCATGGTCGGCTTTTAGAACATCATACACAATTTTGAAATTACCAAGGGTGAATGCCTGACCCGGCTGCAAAACCTTTTGAATTTCTGTGCCGTAACCACCTGAACCTGCAATACCAACAAACACAAGCAGTACACCAAAGTGTACGATTCTTGAGCCATACCAGCGTAAGTTCCTGCTTGTGGAGACTCCTTTTTTCCTCCCTTCGGCAAGTTTCATCTCATAGCCGGCAACATCTGCAACAAGATTCAACAACACAAAACCACAGATAATAAAACATGGTATAGGATATCGGCCGGTAATAAATCCTGCGCATCCCGCTGCTATTATCACAAGAGCTGCGCCAATTGAGCGTTGACTAAAGTTCATGCCAAACCTCAGAAGATATGGACACACACCGAGTAAAAGCAGGAGGAGCAAACCGCCGGGGGCGGTGATTTTGCTGAAGTATTCAGGCTTAAGAGTAATCTTTTGCTCGGTGAAAAGGCCGCTTAGAAACGGAAACAAGGTGCCGACGAATATCACGAATGTAAGGATTATCATCAGCCAGTTATTATAGATTATAAATCTCATACCTCGCCCTACAGAAGCAGATTCGGTGGGCCTATAGCACGACCGCTTATAGAGCGCAAGAATGGCAGCTATGAACCATATATGGACCAGCAGGACTATGAATAAAATACCAAGCCCCGGTTCGCCGAATGCGTGAACGCTCGATACAAGTCCATATCTCGTCAGGAAGGTCCCGAATATACACAGACTGAAAGTAAGCAGGCTCAATACTATCATCCATACCGCCGTTGGGGTACGGGCTTTGTATGTCCGGCAGCTATGCAGCAATGCGGTAGCGGTAAGCCAGGGAAGCAAAGAGGAGTTTTCCACCGGATCCCATGCCCAATAGCCACCCCATCCAAGCTCTTCATAAGCCCACCAGGCACCGAGTACTATTCCGGCCGTCAGGAAAAGCCACGCCCACAATATCCAGTTGCGAGCCTGCCTGAACATCGGGCCGGGTCCCTGGCCGGCGTCCTGTTTGATGGAAGCAATTGCCCAGGCAAAGGGAATCGCAAAGGCTGCGTAGCCGATAAAAAGCGTCGGTGGATGCAGAACCATTGCAGGGTGCTGGAGAAGGGGATTAAGGCCGGCGCCATCGGCAGGGGCTACGACAGAGACGTCAAATGGATTCTTATCTATAACCATGACCATCAGAAAATACACGCTGACCAGATTTGCAATTGCCCGAGCGCGAGCGCCGAAGCCCCTTTGTTCGGGCGGGGTTCTGCAAAAAGCAGCCGCTACGAAGCCGACCTGTAGCCACAACCATAACAGCAGCGACCCTGCAGCGCCCGCCCAAAGTGCGCTTAGCTTATATGCAAGCGGAAGGGCCTTTGAAGTGTTGCCGGCTACATAAGTAACGCTGAAATCACTTTGAACCAGAAGGACCAACAAGCCGGCGACTGCAACAGTGAGGCATCCGAGGCATGCAATGGTTGCGTTGCGAGCACTGTCAAGCAGGCTGTTATCCTTTCGCCAGGTGCCCAAGAGGTCGGCCAATATCGCATAGCCGCTCAGGAACAGGCCCAAAAGCAGGGCAAATCGTCCTAATTCGGCCATGAGCTATTTCACCTTAGCCTTATACTTCGATTCACATTTGGTCATAAGCCTGTCGGCCCGGAAAAGACCGGTTGTATCGAGACTTCCCTCCACGACTACCTCAATGTCCTCGGTAAAATTATCCGGGACCGTACCTTTGTACGAGACCGGCACAGTACTTTTGGAGCCGGACAGGATAAAGTTAAGCTGCATCTTCTGCAAATCGCGGGCAACGGTGCCCGGCTTGACTCTGCCGGCAATCCGGATTGAAGCATCTTTGACCTCAGAGTGGTGGTCGGAGAATTCATCGACGGAGTAATAGTAAGACCATGAAGACTGCATGGCCTGGTACATAAAATATCCCACTCCGCCACCTATGACAACGACGCCTATCAGAGTTTTTACAATTGTTCTTGTTTTCATGGGCTTAACTCTCTTCTATTAGCGTTGTTGAACTTAGAATCGACATTAAGGCCACGAGGCAGACCCAAAAAATGTACCGGACACCTTTAACTTAAAATTCATCATAAAATATATCATCCGAAGGAATGCCTTTTTCATCCAAGACTCGCGTTACGGCCTCAATCATTGGCGGTGGGCCGCAAAGAAACGCCTGGCGCTTTACGCCCGTTTCAAGGTACTTGTCAACCGAAAGATGAATAAAGCCCGTTTCACCTTCCCATCTTTCATCCGGCCCGAGTTGTTCGGATAGTGCATAGACCACGTGAAAATTGGGATGTTTTTTGGCCAATTCTTCAAACCGCTCGAGGTAAAAGATGTCATCGGTAGTCCTGCATCCAAAGAACAGCCAGCACGACCGGTCGGGCCATTTGTCATAGATGGTATAAATAATATTCTTCATCGGCGCCATACCGCATCCACCGCCGACGCAGACAATCTCGACCGATGGGTCCTCATTCAGGCGAAACTCGCCGTATGGCCCCGTGAAGTGGACGGTGTCGCCGGTTTTTAAGCTGTGCAGATAGGTTGAGGCGACCCCACCCGGAACAAGCTTCACAACAAGCTCAACTTTATTCGGCTCATACACTGGGGAACTGATTGAATAAGCGCGAAAGACCGGCTCATTCGACGACGGGGCCTGTATCTGCACATACTGGCCGGGCCGATGCGATAGCTCAGCAGGCTCATCTAATCGCAAACGTATCTCTTTGATGTCATGTGTAAGCTCGCTAACGCTTTCGACCGTAGATGCGAACATTCTGATGTTCAGCAGCTCTTCAGGTATCCGAACGTATATATCTTCACGAATCTTGACCTGGCAGGCCAAACGCACGTTTGAGCGAATCTCTTTTCGGGAAAGATAGGGTGTTTCTGTAGGCAACACCGGCCCGCCGCCGGAGGTGACGGTAATTTTGCAGTGTCCGCATGTTCCTTTTCCGCCACAGGCCGAGGGGATAAATATCTCATTTTCGTACAATGTCGAAAGTAATGTCCGGCCCCCCTCAACCTCTAATGGTTTTTCTCCGGCATTGATGTCCAGCTTACAAATACCATAGCTGACCAGATATCGCTCGGCGACCATCAGCAAGGCTGCCAGTGCCGTTGTAAGGCTTCCGAACGATAATACCGACCACAGATAAACCATCAAGCACCCCTATTGAATCGCCACCATCCCCGCAAAACCCATAAACGCCATCGCAATCACGCAGGTAACAATCATTGCAATAGGCACTCCACGAAAAGGCTCAGGGATATTGCTGTAATTCATTTTTTGTCTCAGACCCGCCATCAAAATAATTGCCAACGCCCAGCCCACCCCGGCACCGAAGCCAAAGCCAACTGATTGCGCGAAGTTATAACCCCGGATCACCATAAACAAAGATGCGCCTAAAATTGCACAGTTGACCGTAATCAGCGGCAGAAATATCCCAAGGGCAAAGTATAGCCTCGGGCTGAATCGCTCGACAAACATTTCGACTAATTGCACGAAGGCCGCAATGACTGCTATGAAAACGATGAACGACAGGTGGGTAATATCGGTCGAGAGCAGCGGCGCTGCTCGACCAAGCTCGGCAGCTTCTTCGGCAGAAATCAGAATACCGTAGTAAACGGCGTAATTTATGGCCGTTGTCATAGTCAGAACAAATGTGACCGCGATGCCGAGCCCTACAGCCGTTCTAATCTGGCCCGAGCAGGCGACAAAAGAACACATCCCCAAAAAATTGGTTAAGAGTATATTATTCGTCAGTATCGCCGCGATTAGAATTACTATTGCCGATGTTTCCGTCATTTTTTGTTCTCCTCACCCTGGGGGCCTCTAAGTGCATTGAAAATCGCAATAACAATCCCCAGAGCAAAAAAAGCGCCCGGAGCCAATATCATCAGTTGATTCGGCGTGTACCATTCACCGCCGAGCACCACGCAGCCGAAGAACTGTCCGGTGCCGAACAGCTCCCTGAAAAATCCGATAATCGCCAGAATCACCGCATAGCCCAGGCCGTTTGCAACCCCATCGACTACTGACAGGAGCGGCGGATTCTGAAGGGCAAAGGCCTCTGCCCTGCCCATAACTATACAGTTGGTTATGATAAGCCCCACATAGGGGCCCAACTGTTTTGACATGTCCCAGTAAAAGGCCTTGAGGAACTGGTCGAACAGAATGACAAAGGTGGCTATGATGGCCACCTCCGCTATCATGCGGATTCGATGAGGCGTATGCTTTCGCAGCAAAGAAACAAATAGATTGGAGCAGGCGCTGACGAAGATTAAAGCTGCGCCCATCACAAGTGAGCTTTCCAGCCGATTCGTTACCGCAAGCGCCGAACAAATCCCCAACATCTGAATCGCAAGTGGGTTGTTCGACCAGGCGCCTTCTTTTAATGTTAAAAGACCTTTACCGCCACAAAGACCTTTACTACACGGAACAAGAGGTGGTTGGCTGTTTGCCATCTTATTTCTTAAACTCCTTCACGATTTTACGTACCGCTTCATTCAATATCACTTCAACCTTATCACAAGTCATGGTCGCGCCCGTTATCGCGTCAACCTTGTTTATAGCGGACTGTCCGCCGCTTTTTATTATGATTCCAACATTGCCGGCCTCATCGACTATTTTTTTGCCCTCGAACTGCTCACGAAACGACTGTGAGGCAATCTCACCGCCAAGACCCGGGGTCTCTTCCTGTTCGTAGAAAGTCAGGCCCCTGATAGTTTCGGCATCCGGGCCGAGTGCAATCAAGCCCTTTATCGGCCCCCAAAGGCCGGGGCCGGCAAAGGCAACCGCCACGGTTTCAACCTCGCCGGAATCTGCAGGTGGAATATATCTGTATAAAGTCAGCTCGCCGGAATCTTCCTGTTTGACCTTTGCGGCGAAGACCTCCAACAACTGTCGGGATGAAGCGTCCGGTGAATAGCGAACGCCCAGTACATCTAAGATATTGCGTTTCATCTCGGCATCTGCGTTGGCGAGCCTGTATGGGGCGGTAAAACTTGACGCCGCCGTCAAAAGCAGTGCACACACCGAGCCTAAGGCGCCCGCATAACCGAGTGTGTAGAAGCTACCCTGCTTCAAGCCTTAGCCTCCTGAGACGAACCCTGGTCACTATCTCATCGATAATAGGTGCGGCGATATTTCCTAATAGAATCGCAAACGTCACACCTTCCACATAACCGGTAAAATTTCGTATTAGCACGGTTATCACGCCGATTATTATTCCGTAAAACAATTTACCCGTATTCGTAACCGGACTTGTAACCGGGTCAGTCGCCATGAAGAACGCCCCGAAAAGCAGTCCCCCCGCACAAAGATGCCAGAGGGCGGGGGCAAACCTGTCAGTGCAGCTATGATGAAGAATGCCCGCCAATACCACCGCCGAGCCAAGTGTGCTTACAACCGTGCGCCAGTTCGCTACTCTTGTAAGCAGCAAAAACACTCCACCTAATATGACGGCAATAGCGGATGTTTCACCCATGCTGCCGGATATATTGCCCAAAAGCATCCTGGACAAACTAACCAGTTCGCCCTGCTTGGCTAATACCAGTGGGGTCGCTGTACTGATAGCGTCAACATTGGAAGCTGTTACGTATTCAAGCATTCTACCGGGCCAGTTACCGCCGGCACTTATCCAGTTGCCTGACATCGCTGCCGGATACGCAAGGGCTAAAAAGCACCGACCGACAATCGCAGGATTAAAGATATTGCGTCCCGTCCCCCCGAATAATTCTTTGCCCACAAATACCCCGAACACCACGCCCACTGCAACCATCCACAGAGGCAGTGTCGGCGGCAGTATCAACGGAAACAACAGTCCAGTTACCAGGAAACCTTCATTTATCTCCTCTTTGCGAATTACGGCAAATGCCACTTCCACCGCGCCACCGGCGGCATAAGAAACGATGACCATCGAAACAATACGCCAGCCAAAAAAGTAAAACGCAGCAAAAAGGCTTGGCACAACCGCGATTATAACCATTGACATAAGCCGTTTGATGTCGAGCGGGTCGCGAATGTGCGGTGCTGAGAGCGTAACGGCGGCAGGCGCGAAAAAGGCATTCTCCATCGCGTCAAAGACCGCCTTAAAGGGACGCAACCTGCCGCCCTCTTCAAAGGCCGGACGCATCGTCTTAAATATATCAAGAAGAAACTTCAATATTGGCCCTCCTTTGCGGTTTCGCGCCGGGCCTCTTGGTCTCTCTGTAATTGTTCCTGCCTTAACTGTTCCTGACGCATTTCTTCTTTTTCGGCCTCAATGAGGTCCTTTGCCTCAATGAACTGCTTTCTCAGGTCGATTTTTGACGGACATACATAAGAACATAATCCGCACTCAACACAAAGGTCAACGCGAGCCTCCTCGACTTCCTCAATCCGGTCCCCGTATAGATATTTGTGTAGCAGATAGGGCATGATGCCTGCAGGACAGACCTCCTCGCAAAAGTTGCACGACACACACGGGCGCCCCTCCCCGCGCATCGCGGTAGTAAAACGCTCACTGAATTTCGTCCGCAGCGAACTCAAAAAACAGGCGGCATAACTGCTTCGTTCCCACCCGGGACGCGCGAAGCCAAGAAACTGGCGCTCGCGGTGCTCGGCAAGAACGGTCAGACCTCTACACTCAGTATCAAGCCCCAATGTCTCTGGTTCGACAATAACACCGGTGAGTACACCCCCGTTTAGCGTCCGGACCGCTGCAGACGATATATACCTGGAGCGAATCGTCTCTATCGGGTAACCGGGTATCACCTTCATGTGAATGGGCATCCGGACCCCGGGGCCTCCAAGTGAGACAATCCGGCTCAGGCACGGCTTTGATAATGTCAGGGCACGGTCAATGCCTAAAACCCCTTCGGTTCGAACAAACCAAACGGGGGTGTTGTCTTTTTTGAGATGCAGATGTCTCGCAAGAATGCTGGGATTGTCGTAGGGATATTTGAGCGGAATTTCAACTAATTCAGCTCGCGCATATCCGCGTATCTGCCGACGAACCTGCTCTGCAAAATC
>QNBT01000090.1 GCA_003644205.1 Planctomycetota bacterium
ATTTCACGAACAATCAGGGTAAATTACAGCTTTGGCACAAGAGAACACAATGTCTTTGACTACGGCGTGGCAACAAAAGGGCCCTTGAGCCTTTCCGGTAACATAGATATGAACGGCGCCACTGTTGCGGTCGAGGCTGATGTTTACATCGAAAGTAATAGTCAGAATGAAGCCCTTTCTATCATAGGCAATTCACAGATTGCAGGTGATGTACAAATCACAAATCCTGATGCCTATGTCACTCTGCAGGGCGGACAGGCCGGGATCGGCGGAGAGACCGGCGACGATGCCCTTGATCACGTTACAATCGGCTCAGAACCTTCAGAGTTTCCCCTGCCCTTAACCGGTTATTTCGAGCAGTACGTGCAGAATGTCTTCGACCCCGACGAGGAGGACACGAGCGCAGACAATACATACGAGAACATAAGGATACCCGGTGGAACTAACCCTCATTTCTCAGGAAACGTAACTCTCAACGGAATAATCTTTATTGAGACTCCCAACGTCGTCACTTTTAGCGGTAACGTTGATATCACCGGCATTATCATAGGCGACGGTGATATGAATGACAATTCCGGCACAAATCAGTTAACATTTTTGGGCAACGTCAGCAGCTCTTCTGTTGAAAGTCTGCCTGAGACCTCTCAGTTTGACGGCATCCGAGATGAGACGGGCACATTCCTGATGGCACCCGGCTTCACCGCATCTTTCGGCGGAAGCTTTGACACTCTCAACGGCGCAATAGCCGCCAACGGCATTAATTTCTTCGGTAATGCAGGCGGAACAATCAACGGCTCCATATTGAACTATTCCGACACACCCATGACATTCAGCGGCAACAGCGATCTTACCTTCAACCGTTCGGGCATCACTGAGGTGCCCGCAGGTTTTGGTCCCGAGATAATACTTCATTATATCTCAGACTCCTATTCAGAAGTATCCGGCTGAGAACAGCCTTGAAAAAAATGAACACAAGCTGATGTTCAGCTATCGAATATAAAGGGTAGAAAAATGAAAAACTTAATGATTATAATATGTTCTCTCGGATTGCTAATCGCCGGTTCGACAAATGCGGCGGTTCACTACGTCCCTACGGACTACCCTGATATTCAAACCGCCATTGACGCCGCCGTAGATGGCGACACCGTTGCAGTTACACCCGGCACGTATTTCGGCTCCGGTAACCACAACATCAGCTTCAAAGGCAAAGCCATAACCGTCCAGAGCACGAACCCCGACGACCCTCAGGTCGTGAACACTACGGTTATCGACTGCCAGGGCTCGTCTTCAACTCGCGCCTTCATCTTCCAATCCGGCGAAACATCAGATGCAAAACTGGTGGGCCTGACAATCACCGGCGGAAACAACTTCTTAGGTGGCGGCATCTACTGCTACAATAACAGCAGCCCCACAATCAGCAACTGTGTCATTACCGACAATTCAGCCGTATTCGGCGGAGCTGTTGCGATTGGAAACAGCGGCAGCGAGCCCACTATTTCCGCTTGTACCATCAAAGCAAACACCGCATCAGTAGGCGGCGGCGCAATATACTGCATTGGCTCCAGCCCCACAATAGAAAGCTGCATAATCGCAGGAAACTTCGCTCCCCGAGGCGGTGCCATCTACAGCCAAAATGTGGGTAATCCCGTTATTGCCAATTGCACAATCAGCGCAAATGCAGCTACGGTATTCGCAGGAGGCATCTATTGCTACGCATCAAATAACCTGGATATAAGCAATTGCATTCTCTGGGACAATACCGCTGCAAGTGCATCAGAGATGCTCGTTGGCAATGGAGGAGCGCCCGCCTTTGTCAGCATTTCGTATTGCGACATCCAGGGACTTACGGCCGGTATAGTAGTCAACAGCGGCTCGACCGTGAACTGGGGACAGGGCAATATCGACCTTGACCCTATGTTTGTGAGTAGCGGTCAGATAGACCCCCTCACTAAGGTCTATACTGAAGGTGATTATCATTTGCTCGATGATTCACCCTGCATTGATGCCGGCGCCCCCGTTTTCCTCGAAGATGCCGACCAGACCGACACCGATATCGATGGAGATCCCAGATTGTCAGGTGCAGGAGTTGACATTGGAGCCGACGAAGTCGTCACGGCGGAAACCATAGAAGCCATAGTTAAAGTAACTCCCAAAACCCTTAATCTCACAAGCAACGGCAACTGGATAACCTGTACGGTTGCGCTTGGCGACAACTATGATATCGGGGACGTCGTACTTGACAGTATTAAGCTGAACGACGAGCTTGAGCCTGTGCGAGCACAAATAGACGAGGCCGAACAAAAGCTGCTCATCAAATTCGACAGAGAAGAAACTCAGGATATGCTCAGCAACGTCGAGAGTCCCGCTCTGATGACTGTCAGCGGTAAGCTCGCCGACGGTATGGATTTTGAGGGAGATGACACAATCAAATTGGTAACGTCAAAAGGTAAGAAGTAACCTGATATCTGTCCGGCTCTTCGTACCATCCGTTCGTCTGGCTTTGGCATAGAGGGTGGCGGAAAGCTTTCCGGTGCAAGTTAATCCGGATGGTTCGGCGACCGGCCGGCAAAGTTAATTAACTGTGCTGCAAACGCCACAGAAGTATTTGAGCCGCCTGAAGGGCAATACGCGACACTTCAGGCGGCATTTATTTACCACACTCACACCTTCAGTGAATCATCCCCAGGCGGCGCAAAGTTGCATTTGCCCACCTCGCCGAGCGAAACTGAGCGAAAACAAACAGCAAAAACGTTACCAGCCACAGCGCCACAAACCGCAGATAGTAAAGCACCTGGCTGACAGCCGAATCTTCGGCGGTCGGCGCCGCCGAACACAGTAGTTCCTGTGGCGTATATATGGCCCCTGCAACGACGCCTGCAAAGAGCTTCTGCCACGGCAGCAGCAACACAAGCCCGAAAACCGAAAGAATAAAGGCGCGACAGATGTGGTTTATGCCACCTAATCGCCCTACCAGCGATATCTTAATGCAAATCAAAAGGGCCAGACAATAAAGAGTCGCCGCGATAATAAGGATGAAGTTACATGCCCAAACTAAAAAATACGCCTGGCGGCATTTGAGCGTGAACTTCAAGCGAGATACCGCCTTCTTAACACCGGCTTCGCCGCCGGCGGCTGCGTCGCCGGATTCGGCCGACTGGTTTGATTCGACACCCACCTGCTCAGTTGCAAGCTGTGCCTGTGCTTCGATTGTCTCGGATGCGTCCGGGGCACTGTCTGCGTCGCCGGTGCCAACAGACGCTTCCGGGCAAACTATCCGACCCGACCCGCACACACAAGCGGTTTTGTCAATGTAGCCAAATTGCTCAAGCCAGAAAACCGCCCCCAACAGCAAAAGGCATATCAGGACGCCGAAGAACAGGAGGTTCTTCATGCCTTTGAACGCATTGACGGCCTCGAGGCAATCGGTGGTATCAACTATATCGGAAGTCTTTTCGGTCTCATTCATTCATCTGTCTCCCAAGAGAATATGCTATTTTCGGTTAATGCTGCCATTTTATCGGATATCACTGAATACATTATGCGCTACCTTCACTGTTTTTTCAATATCTTCTTTCGAATGGGCCAACGATACGAACATCGCCTCATACGCACTTGGCGCAAGATATACCCCGCCTTGGAGCATCCCCGCGAAGAACTTCTTGAAAGTCTTTACGTCGGTTCTCTGGACATCAGCGAAATTCTTCACAGGTTTATCGGTGAAGAAGCAGCTCATAATCGAGCCGACCCGGTTAATCGTAAGGGCGATACCGGCGGAACTGGCAGCGTCCTCTAAGCCGGCCTGCAAAGTTTCACCGCTTGTGTCAAGTTTGGCATAGCAATCATCACCGGCAAGTATTTCAAGGGTCGCGTTTGCCGCCGCGGTCGCAAGAGGATTGCCGCTGAGAGTCCCCGCCTGATAGACAGGTCCCAGAGGCGCCAACATATCCATTATCTTCGCCTGTCCTGCCACCATAGCAGCCGGCAGCCCGCCCCCGACTACCTTACCCAGACACGTAAGGTCGGCGTTTATGCCGTAAAGCTCCTGCGCGCCTCCCAAAGCCACGCGAAACCCCGTTATCACCTCGTCGAATATCAGCATCGCACCGTTTTCATCACACAACCGGCGCAGCGATTGCAGATACCCGTCAACAGGCGGCACAACACCCATATTGGCCCCAACCGGCTCAACCAATACCGCCGCGACGCGGCCCTTGTACTTGGCAAAAGCCGCCTTAGCAGCATCGGCATCATTGTATGGTATCGCGATAGTCAGTTCAGCAAGCGGCTGCGGAACTCCCTTACTCGAAGGCCTGGAAATCTCTGCCAGACCAGAGCCGGCCGCGACAAGCAGTGAATCACCGTGCCCGTGGTAACAGCCGACCATCTTTATTATATAATCCCTTTCGGTAAACGCCCGTGCCAGGCGAATAGCCGTCATTACCGCTTCGGTGCCGCTGTTGAGCATCCGCACTTTTTCGATTGACCCAAGAGCCGAAACCACCTTTTGTGCCAGCGCAGTTTCAGCCATAGTCGGCGCCCCGAAGCTCGTGCCGCGTCCGGCGGCTTCTGTCACCGCACGCACAACCTTTGGGTGCGCATGGCCCAATATCATCGGTCCCCACGAGCTAACGTAGTCGATGTACTCATTGCCGTCGATGTCGCATATCTTCGAGCCGCTCGCCGAGGCGATAAATATCGGCTCCGTATCAACGCCGGCGAACGCCCTGACCGGCGAATTGACCCCGCCGGGCAGGATTCGGCTTGCCTCGGCAAAGGCATGGGTCGATTTTTCGCGGTTCTTTTTACCTGACTTCAAAAATCTCCTTTCATTTAACCTTGTGCCGAATATGATAAGTGCTGCAACGCACAACATTCAAGCAAAAACTGAATTTCTACGGGTCCCAAAAGGTGCCTGTCCCCAATGGCACGGCCAAACCCTTCGGCTACGCTCAGGGCAGGCAAGTTTGACCGTGGCACCCGCCTGGGGTATCCTTTGACAGTACACCTGGGTGCCACTGTCAAGCGATAGCTTGGCAGTGTGGAACTAATCTCCTAAGAAAACCGCTATTTTTCTTGCAAAAGCAGACCGATTGCATATACTCTCATTGCATATACTTTTGAGGTTCCAAATGAGCTAAAAGATAACGTTTTATGTGAAAAGGCAGGTATTATGCATTCAGTCGTTAAATGGATACGCAGGAATCAAAGAAAGCTGATGACCTTTGTTGTCATTTTCAGTATGATAGCCTTCGTCGGAGGTGTTGCCTTACAACAGATTATGAGCAGGATAGGGGCCGGCGCCCAAACCGTCGCGTATTTCGGCGAAAAAGACAAAATAACAAGCACCGATATCCGCCAGGCACGGTCCGACCTTGAAGTGCTCAGGCTGCTTATATTCGATAGATTGTTGTATTTCGGGCTGCCGGATTTGTCGTCCAAGTTGCTCGGGCAACTGCTTTTCCCGGATTCCCGACGCGCTGCCGAAATGAGCGATAACATGAAGCGGGCGGTTTTCGAGGGCCGGGTCCAGATGAGCACAAAAGATATAGATATGTTCTTCAGCCAAACCATAGGACGAGCCGAGCTGCTCTGGATTTTACTAAAGGCTGAAGCCAAAAAGGCCGGCTGCATCACGACAAAAAGCCAGGCCAAGCAGATACTCAAGCAGATAGTACCCCAGCTTACGCAAGGTCAGCTCGATGCAAAGCAATTGGTGGACAACATAATCAAAAACCGCAACGTACCGGAGAGAGATATTCTCCGAATAGTAGCAGACCTCTGGGCAATCATAACGTATACAAAAGTGATTACCGACAATGAGACTGTTACCATCAGCGAGGTCAGAGCCGCCGTCGGACGCGAAGGAGAAAAGATTGATGCCGAGTTTGTAAAAATAAATGCCTCTGACTTTGTCGCCGACCAGCCTGAGCCCACACCCCAGGAGCTGGCCGAGCATTTTGAGCGATATAAAGAATATCCGCCCCACCAAATGGACGATAACAATCTCTACGGTTTTGGATATAAACAGCCGGCCAGGATTGCGATTGAGTACCTTGTACTGAAACTGGATGATGCCAAGACATTAATAACCGAACCCACACCGGACGAAACCGAAGCGTTCTATCAACAGAATCTGGACTCGCCCGACTATCAGTCTCTGTTTAAGTATAACGAACCTACAGACCCCAACGACCCGGCGTCCGGCGTTCAAAAGACAAGAAGCTATGCAGATGTTGCCGGCCAAATCCGGCGAATTATGATACAGGACAAAACCAAAAGGCAGGCAGACATGATTTTGAACGAGGCAATAGAGCTGACCGAGCTCGGCTTTGCGGTGGCAAACCTCGACCAAATGACCGACGCCGATTCCGAAAAACTCGCGGGCAACTACAGGGAGGTAGCCGCAAAGCTCAGCGAAAAATACAAAATAACAATTCATACCGGCCAAACCGGTATGCTAAGTACCGACGATGTTGCCGCCGACAAATATCTGAGCAGACTCGTTATTGAAGGACAGAACCAAAAGCTCTTCCCTTTAGGCAAAGTACTGTTCGCCCTTGATGAACTTGGAGCCGCTCAGCCGAGGCCGCTGGGTGTACCCGGTTCAAAGATGTGGCAAAACATCGGGCCGGTCAAAGATGTATTCGGTTCAATAATCGGCATAGTCAGAGTAATCCGGGCCGAAAATGCGTCCGTCCCGGCTGATTTGAACGTCACCTACAACACGAACGGTGTTGTCATCGATGAATCTGACCGAAGCGACAGCGTGTACTCTGTAAAAGACAAAGTTGCTGAAGATATAAAACTGCAAAAAGCTATGCGCCAGGCCGGGGCCAGGGCCGATGAACTCAAAAAACTGATAGATGCCAAAGGCGGCTGGATCGAGGCCTTAAACGAGATTAACAGACTTTACGTCGATCCCAATAGTCCTTTTACCGCACTGCATCTTGAAAAAATAACGCAGCAAACCAGGCTTTCCGACATGGATATACACTCCGCCCGGGACCGGTCGGCCAATAGTCCCACAGCAGCGGCATACGTCAAAAACACGGCGAGAACAAAGATACTGCTCGATAAACTTTACTCTCTCATACCTGAGGGAAAAAGCGAAGCAACAGACCTGAGGGCCGTTTTCGAGTTCAAACCCGACGCGTGCTACTATGTCGTAAAAGATGTGTCACGAACATCCGTAACCGACCAGGATTATCACCAGAACAAGGGCCAGGTTGCTCTTACAACGAACACAGCCCGGGCCGAAAGGTTACTGCTCATCCATCTTAGCCCGGATAATATATTCAAGCGTATGAATTATAGACCCGCTGCCGCCAGGACGGACAGCGACAAGCAACAGCCAACCGGAGCCTCGTAATGCCAAAGCAATCTAAAATCGACCACAGCCTTTTCCTGCTGATTGTCGCGGTGCTCGCCTGGGCCGTACCCGGAGCGGGACACTTCGTCATCAAGGAGAGAAAACGGGCCGTCATAATTTTTATCACAATCACCCTGACATTTCTCACCGGCCTATACGTAGGCTCTGTAGGTGTGATTGACCCGGTCGGGGCCTGGCCCTGGTATATCGGCCAGATGATGACCTCTCCGGCGGTCGGTATGCTCGGACAAATAACCAAAACAGGACAATATACCAGCTACGGCAAACCGGCCGATATCGGCCAGATATATACGAGCATCGCCGGGATGCTCAATCTGTTGTGCATCGTAAGTGCCGTGTACATGGCCTATACCGGAAGGGGCGAAATGATAGGAGAAGAAGAAGATGTGTGAGCTTGGACTTGTCATTGCCACTTTCACGGCACCTGAAAACATCGGGACCGATGCCAGGAGC
>QNBT01000091.1 GCA_003644205.1 Planctomycetota bacterium
ATATTGCCGGCACAACACCGACCAAGCGCCGTGAACGCAGAAAACGCAGGCAGCCATTGGCCCGGCAAAAGTCCGGCCAAGGTATGAATGAGCAACTTAAACCCGAAGAACCGCCGGAGCCGGCGAATGAAAATTTTCAAGACCAACACTCAATCGACTACCGTGCCTGATAACAACCGGTTGTGGGTGTAAGAGAAAAATAAGGATTACAAATGCCAAAAACAACAAGCCAAATTCTAAGAGCAGATGAGGTTGTATTTGAAGGGCAGTTCCAACTTGATGCATCAAGAGGCGGGTCGAACACGCCGAAAGGCGGCGCGCCGGCTGTAGTTGTGCCGGACGCCCGTATCATTGAGAGCAATTCAGAGTTTGCTGTCATAGAAACAACCTGTTCTTGTGGAAGAACAACTCGCTTGAGATGCGAATACGCCCCGAATGAAGCGGGCTAAAGATATGAAAGGGAAAGAGTATGAGAACCAACAAAACTAATATGTTTCTCTTGTTAAAAAACCTTACAAATGTCATTATGACAATTTTCAGCTCTTTTCTAAAGAGCAACGTGTTACTGTTGTTGAGTTTGTCATTATTGCTCTTTACGGTTTCCGGCTGCGCGCTTCCTCAGGAGCCGATCGATATAGTGGTCATGCCTCAGCCCCAGTCACCCCAACAGGCCGAGGCTGTGGCGAACCGATTCACCGAGCCGACCTCCCAAAAACCGACTGTCGTAGAGTCTGCTATGGAATTATCAAAAAAATACGCCGAGTTGTCGAGAGAGGCTGCTGCGCTGAAGCAACAAAACAAAGAATTATTAGCCGAGAACCAACGCACCGGCGAGCGGCTCAGCTCCGTGGAAGCTGAATTGCTTCAGGCACAAAAGGAATTAACCGAAGCAAACGATCTTCTGGTAGAGATGCGTATCGAACTGAACAATTGGAAAACCAATGTCTTGGGCTTCCGTGAGGAGATGCGTCAGGCCGACACCGAGCAGCTAAAGGCACTGTTTAAAATCCTTACGGTTCTCGGCGGCGAAGTCAAAGGTGCCTCGGACGACAGTAATAAAAATCAAGAACCGGGACCAATAAAATAACCGCGATAAATCCAGACAAATAACTAAAAATTTCAGGTTAAGATTATGGCCAATTTAAAGACGATATTTTTAATATTTTTGCTTACAGCCGTGCAGGGCTGCGGCATTAATAGTATTAGTATATTTAACCCTTCCGGGCCGGAAGCGGATTATTATTACGTAAATCCACAAAAGGACCTGCGACGAATCGGCAGAGTTGCTGTTGTTGAGTTGCAAAACGATTCCGCTTATCCCCATATCTCCGCTGATGTGACCGAAATGCTTTTCCAGGAGCTTCAGAAAAGACAGGTTTTCGGCTTAAGTGTTGTTCGTCGTAATAACCCGGCCTGGCGAAGTTTACAGTTGCCGCCCGACTCTCCATTCAACCCTGACCAGTTGCTGTCAATACGGAAAGTATTAGGCTGCAACGCCGTATTAATCGGTACCGTTACCCACTACCAACCTTATCCTCACATGACGATTGGGCTCCGTCTCAAAATTGTGGATTTGACCGATGGTCAGTTATTGTGGGCCCTTGAGCAGATTTGGGACTGTGCAGATAAAACGACTGAATCAAGAATAAGAAGGTATCTGAGATATCAAAAACGCTCCGCTGAAGGCTCTTTACGCGAGCAGTTGGTATCAGTCAGTCCCACAAAGTTTATCAAGTTCGTAGGCTACGAGGTCGCTGCAACATTATATCAATAGCATAGCGTGATGCGTATTGCGTATTACTCAGGTTTGTTGTTATGATTATACCGAGTTAGTCAATTTTGAAGCTTATGATTAAGGAAAAATTCAGAAAGCTCTGGATTAGCTACATCATACAAAGCTTGATGGCCGCAATTGCCATTTTTATTATTGTCTCCGTCCTCGGCAAGGAAAGAGTCGTTGTAATCAGCGCAATGGGAGCCACTTCTTTTATTGTATTCGCAATGCCTAAGGCAGTCTCCGCGAGGACAAGAAATGTTATCGGCGGCCATCTGGTCGGCCTCGCTTCCGGGGCCATATTTTACTTTGCTGCTTTGCCGTATTTTGTTGGCTATCCTCTGGCCGTAGGTATTGCTGTTTTTCTAATGGTAGCTTTGGACCTTGAGCATCCCCCGGCCGCAGGCACAGCCTTAGCTGTGGTCGTAAACGAGGTGTCTTTTGATGTGTTTGTCGCCATAGTTATAAGTGCCATAGTGCTGTCACAGTGCCGTTATTACCTGAGAAATCACCTAAAAGACCTAGTGTGATTTGGGGATACTCAAACACATCTTCTACGCTTGCGTTTTGAGGAGTTGAGATTTTCTGCGATATTGGCCCGATATAGAGGAAAATGCTCGTAGAGACATAACGGGCACCCAAATTCTTAAACGTTTATAGTGCAGCGCCTTCCCGGAAATCAAGTCAACATTGACTTTCCATCCGAGGAACAAGCCGTTATTACAGGACGTGCCGGGAGCCGACATCAGGTTAATAGGCGCCTGGGGCCGGATTTTCCGAATTTTGTTAATATCGACCGATTATTGGACGAAAGCTTGTTATGCCCTTATGATTGGGCAAAAACTGAATTTTTATCGGGGAAATTTGAAAAATCGGCTTTAGAAATTAAATTTCGGCCCGATAAAAACTCTTGGATAATTGTTTTGTGGTTAATTGCACTTTTTTGAACTAACTACATATAAATGAAAACACCCGGTAAACAACTTGTTCTGAACAAAGGCACACAGAAGTATATTTTCAGATACGACAGCGGCTGTGAGAGCCAGCTTTTGGACGCCCTCATCGCCCAGGCCACCGATGACGGGACGGATTTTGACTGGTTCGACGCTGCGGTTCTGAGTTTCAAACTAACACAGTCCCTGATGGGAGAAGCGGACAACCTCTTGTATAAAGGTATGCCCGACGCCTTGCGGTCCTTCCAGGACCCGTGTGATCAACCCGGAAATTGATGGTCTGCCCCGGACATTGGTGGACCTAATGAGATTGATATTTTGAAATATTAGCTGTTAGTAAGGATTATTATTATGAAAGACTGCAACATCGTTCAGGATTTTCTCGGCTATCTCAAACATGAAAAGCATTTTTCGCAACACACTGCAAAGTGCTATGGTGCCGACCTGGCACAGTTTGCCGAGTTTATAACCGGCCAAGCTCACGACTCAGCCGGAGACGAGAGCGTAAGCCGTGAAGCGCCCGGCCCATGGGCCGCTCAATCCGGCGGCACCGCTACAGCTCTCCAGACACAAACAGAAACCAAACTTGAGCAGATGCTCCTTGCCGTTGACGCGAACATGGTAAGGAGGTACATGGCGCATCTTAATCAGAAGCAGTATTCCAAATCGACGGTCGCTCGTAAACTGGCGACCCTGAGAAGCTTCTACAAATTCCTCGTCAAGCGCAGGACTCTCGATTCCAACCCCGTAACAGCCGTCAAGACACCCAAGCAGGAAAAGAAACTGCCCAAGTTTCTTGAATATGAAGATGTTCAGCGATTGCTGAACGCGCCCCCCACCGACACATGGCTCGGAGCAAGAGACAGAGCAATTATGGAGGTCCTCTACAGTACCGGCATGAGGGTCAGCGAGCGTGTAGCTTTGAACATGGATGACGTGGATTTTCTGAGCGAGGTCATTCATGTCAGGGGCAAGGGCAAGAAGGAAAGGATAGCCCCGATAGGCTCGACCGCCCTGCAGGCCATTCAGCGATATATCGAATTCAGAAACAAGAGGATGGAAAACGACAGCGATTTCGACCCCAGGGTCCTCTTTGCCAACAAGCACGGCCAGAGGCTCAGCACCAGAAGTGTACGTCGCAAGATGGACAAATACCTCAAAATGGCGGGCCTTGACCCGTCGATCAGTCCGCACACCTTGAGACACAGCTTTGCCACCCACATGCTCAACAATGGTGCCGATTTGAGAAGCGTACAGGAACTGTTGGGCCACCAGTCGCTCTCGACCACGCAGGTCTATACGCACCTGACAACCTCAAGAATCAAGGACGTTTACGAAAGTGCCCACCCCAGAAGTTCATTCGGCAACACAGACCATTGGCAAAATTGATAAAATACTCTTTCTGACCGAATCAAAAGCCCGCCAACAAGCGGGCTTTTTTATTACACGCGGTGTGCAGACAGAACCCCAGGCGTTGGCGCTGCATCATCCAAAAAATCGGTCAAATTCCCCGATCAGCTTTTCCTTATAAGGGATTTGGCGAGAAGTATAACCTGCTTGGCCACACTTTTGCAGACTCGGCCAAATGTAAATTGTATCGGGATTTGCTCGGCCCGCTCAAAGTCCCTGCACACAAACTCCGCGAATCCGTCGCCCACAACCTCTATCGCACTCATATCCCGGCAGCCGAATCCGGTTTGCCTTGCCGTACGAATTATCGGCAAATCTTCGGGCGCAAAGCCCACTAACTCACAGCATATCATCTCGCAGGCAATCGGCTCGACTGACCCGATGAGCACACCCAGCTCCCTGGCTCGGCCCCGTATAGGCCCGTCCCCTTCCATGGCCCACACACCATCAATTATTGTTACCGCCGGTGCTAAGAGTCTGTATATCTCTATCAGCAATCGGCAGAAGTCCTCGCAACGACTCCCTCTGGCGAAATGCCAGAAGGGCTTTTCCTTTCCGCAGACACACCCGAACATATTCTTAACTGCGAAGGTAGCGCCAACCTGGGTGTGTGTTTTTAGCTTCGGCAGATTTATTATCCTGTCGGCCTCTAAGGCAACCGTGCTTATACCGACGCTGCTGCCGGCTATCCTGCATCGTTTCGGCTTGTTGAGCTGCTTTACGGGCACGCCCAACTTCTTCAAAGGCTCGTCCAATCCCAGAGCCTTCGTACATGCAAAGACATTCTGCCAGGCCGGCGAATCCGCGACAAAGGGTTTGGCGCCGAAGTCTTTAACGATTTGCGCCGCGGCCACTATCACAGCCGGGTCTGTTTGAACCGCTTCACTTGAGCCTCTGGGGGCAATGAAATTCGGCTTGAGCAGCACACTATCGCCTCTGCGTAAAAATCTCTCAAGGCCGCCGAGCAGCGAAAACTGCCTCTCGATTGCTTCTCTAACCTCACCCGGGCTGTAGTTACTGCATCGTGTAACAGCGACCCGCGCCTTACCGGTATTTGCCGCCTCCGATCTCCTCGGTAAGCTCGGGACAGGCAGGCTCAATCGCTCACCCTCGTACAGGCAACCAAAAACAGTCGAATCAACTGAACGTCTTTCCGCAGTGTGTAAGCTCCTTTGCCTTGGATTTCTTCGCCCCTTTCATCTTGTCGTGCTATGGGGAAGGCAAAATCTCCACGGGATGCGAAAAACAGACTCCCTAAGGTAATGTCGGTCTGCTTATATTGACTCGGGCCGATAAGGACAAAATCCCCGCTGCTCATCGTCAGTCCAAATCCCGCAACGTCGAAAACGGTCTCGTTGCTTTCCTGGCGACCCAACAGTCGGCTGATGGTATTATCCACAAACCGTTTGAACACAGGTTGAATCTCGACTTTGCATGCGCCCCGCAACTGTTCAACAGGACGGGCCTTTAACCGCCATGCCAATTGACCGCCGCCGAGGCTTACCCCCGCCAATTTACCATCACCGCTCGTGTAGAAGACGGGCTGCTCAGCGCCCAGAGCAGTGAAGATGATATCGTCCCCCTTATCATCGAAGACTATTAAGCTATTGGTCCCTCTACTTCTTGCGCCCGCACGGGCAAGTCTTGCCGCGATTTCATCCCACATTTCACTTCGCCCGAAGCCTGCAAAGAAGCCGTTAGCCTCAAAGGCCTTGTCATCCGTAAAACGCAGCGGACTTTTTATCAACCCTAAAAATAGCTCTCTCGGCGGCGGCAAACTCTCCGCAGGCACCTCGAACGTAAAGACCTGAAAATTTATCTGCCTCGGCAGTTTCATCGCCGAAACCGGTTCAAGGTCGCTAACCTTTATACCATCCATAGCCATCCCCCCCGGCCGTGCGCGACCTTGTCCACAGCTCACTATGCACAGGCCAATCCCCGCCAAAAAAATATACAAAAAAAATCGCTTCATAGCAGATGATAATGTAGCCCCCTCAACCCATCATGTCAACAAAACACAACCTCATCCTCATTTAGCCGGGTGGCACCTATAAAGAGCTCTGTGTCAAGCTAAAAAATCCCTGTTTGCTCAAAAAAGTTATTAACGTCCCAAAGTTTGCCGAAAGTGGTATCGGGTAAAAAGCGTTTATCGCGTTAGGGCTAACAGCAGGTAAGAAAACGGCTCCGAGAGCCTCCCGTCGGGCAAAAGCAACAGTAATTAACCGGATTACCCACAAACTTTGGGACGTTAATAAGTAATTAAACGATATGTTTATATCCAATCGGTCAAGCGGGATACTTTGTCATATTACCTCACTGCCTTCAAGGTACGGCGTTGGCGATATGGGGCCGGGGGCCTATAAATTTGCCGATTTTCTTGCCTGCGCCGGACAGAGTTACTGGCAGGTGCTGCCATTGAATCCGCCGGCCATGGAAAGTCCTCACAGCCCGTATAATTGTCTATCGGCCTATGCAGGCAATCCTCTGCTCATCAGCCCCAAACTATTATACCGGCAGGGCCTTTTAACACGTAGTCAAGTTCGTGACATACCCACTTTTGATGCGGGCAAGGTAAATTACAGACAGGTAATTGGTCATAAATCCAGGCTGCTAAGGGCCGCATACGGGCGCTTTAAGTCAAAACCGGCGGACGAACAATACAGGCGCTTTTGTCGAGACAACTCGAGCTGGCTTGAAGATTTTGCTGTTTACACTGTTTTGCGCCGCCGGCTTGGCTCCGGCTGGTGGTGCGACTGGCCGAAGCGGTTCAGAGACAGAGACAAGTTTGAGGCAGTGTCCTTAAACGCACAGTTGCAGGACGCAATAGAAGCGGCAAGGTTTGTTCAGTACACGTTCTTCAGGCAGTGGTTCGCCCTGAAACGATACTGCAATGACCGTGGTATCGGAATAATCGGTGATATGCCGATTTATGTCTCATTCGACAGCGCAGACGTCTGGGCGAATCCGCATTTTTTCAAGTTGACCGAAAGAAAAAAGCCCAGAGTTATATCAGGTGTGCCCCCGGACATTTTCAATAAGAAGGGCCAATTATGGGGCCATCCGATTTACGACTGGCAAGCGCTGAAAAAGGCCGGTTTCTCCTGGTGGCTTGAGCGGATGGAGCACAACCTGGCGCTGTTTGATATTGTTCGCATAGACCACTTCAGGGGCCTTGTCGCCTACTGGCAGGTTCCGGCCCACCATAAAACCGCTGTCAGGGGCAGGTGGATAAGGGCACCGAAGGAAGAGTTTTTTGCCGAACTCCTTAAGCGTTTCCCGGTCAGTGCAATTATCGTTGAGGACTTAGGGCATATCACACCTGCTGTAAAAACATTTGTCGATAAACTGGGACTGGCAGGTATGAAAATACTTCTCTTCGGCTTCGGCGCTGATGCCGACAGTAACATTCATATTCCCGAAAATCACGTGAGAAACTGTGTTGTTTATACCGGCAATCACGACACAAACACCATCAGAGGCTGGTTTGAACAAGAGGCTGACCAGGCCCAAAAGAAAAAACTGTTCGACTATCTTGGTGGTGAAGTTTCGTCGAGCGAGCTGCACTGGGCGTTGATTGGGCTTGCAGCCGCTTCCGTTGCAAGGCTCGCGATAATACCTATGCAGGATGTATTGGGCCTTGGCGCCGAGGCACGCATGAACAGGCCGGGTACTTCTGATGAAACTAACTGGACCTGGCGGTTCA